>NZ_JAUDRH010000008.1:300000-375241 GCF_030381805.1 Chlorogloeopsis sp. ULAP01 | reverse complement strand
TTATCTGCCCAAAAAACCTTCCCTCGACATCTACCCCAAAGACTTACCTGCCCTACCTCCTGCTGTTTTTTAACTCTGTCGAATTCACGTTGAAGTAGAGCCACTGCTTCGATAAACTGGGGAAAGCCCCGGTACGGTTCCATACCCCGCGCCACGTAAGTAACAATTTCTTCTGCATCGGAAAGGTCTAGATTGATGCGGGGAAGAACTAACTTTGCTCCTGGCTTGGGACGAAAGAAATTAGTATCAATTCCATCATGAAGTACAGTAATTTTACTGTGATAGTCCAGAGGAAATTGTTGGCGTTGCCAATAGGTAGGAGAAAGACCGCGATCGCAACTATATAAATCTATCAAAATCGGAGCATTTTTGAGGCGAATCCGGGCTTCGTCATCAGCAGTGAGTGAGTCGGTTGGATCAAAGTCGGCATCAGTGCCATGAGCATGGTAAAACCACTCAAAGTAGCACAGTAGTTTGGCTTGGGGAAAAGCATCTTTCATCAATAGAGTTGGCCCCCAACCAGAATGACCATAAACTACATCTGGAATAAATCCCCGTGCCTTGAGTTGTTCTGCCATCCGATAAACTGCTTGACCTTGAAGAACGGCGTTTTCCAAGGGTCTGACATAGTGGTGGGTTTCCGGGCGGGCTTCTCGTTTAGGAGTATAGATAGCTTTGGTCACACCGGGCAAGCTACCATCACGACGAGTAGTACCAAAGACGACTTGGTTTTGGTTATCTCTAGCCAAAGCTGCTGCCACATGACGAAATTGGGCAGGAAAATTAGGGTGTAGAAATAAAATTCGCATCACAATATTAGACTTCTTACAGAAGTCAAGTAAAGGGACAAACTTTAAGCTCTAATCTTGTCCCGTCTTAAAGTTTTTGCACCTCAGCTAAACCATATCTGGTTTGCAAATATCAAATTTCTGCAACTCTTGCGGCGAACTAGTTGCGCTGGTGAAGCGTTCTAGTATTAATTATCTTGCTATTTGGCTCCTGCTATCCCCCGGCAGGGGACAACAGGAGTAAAATAGAGACACAATCCGAAGAGTAGCTCAGTAAGTTATGGAGACTCTGTAGCTGCTCTGTTAGGTTTGGGGTAACTTGTCAGACGTCTTTTACTTGGCTGTTTCCCAAGTGAACTACCTGGCTAGTTGCCCATTTTTTAACTAACAAAATCTGCCTCTGTAATTAAGCTGGGATTGACTCCAACCAAAGTCGCGAGGATTTCGCCTGTAGCAGTATCTGTGAGTACAGTATTATTACCGCTACCAGTAATTGTCAGTGCCTCAAATCCTAGTTCATACTCTAGGAAGTCGATACCATCCTGGAAGTCGGTGATTCTATCCCCTTGAGGAGCAGGTACCGGTGGATCGCCAGGATCTGGTGCTTCAAATCCCGTGGCTACCAACACAAATACGTCACTGCCAGCACCGCCAGTCAGCGTGTCACCTGCAACTTGACCTTCAAGGTCTTCTCCGCCAGAGAGGGTGTCATTACCAGCTCTACCGAAGATGCGATCGGCACCAGCACCACCATCAAGGTAGTCATCACCAGCTTGACCATCAAGGGTATCATTGCCAGCTAGACTTTCAGCGCCCTCGCCGTCACCTAAGATGGTGTCATTACCACCTCCACCTAAAAGGGAGTCAGCATCTTCTCCACCGTCTATCAAGTCAGCTTCAATTCCGCCAGTGATTGTTTCTAAGCCCGCACCACCCAAAAGAGTGCTGGGGCCTGCTCCACCATCAAGGATGTCGTTGCCGTCACCACCATCGAGAGTGTCAGCACCGTCACCACCTAAAAGGGTATCATCACCACCATAGCCATAGAGAACGTCATCGCCATTTCCACCAACGAGGGAGTCATTGGCACCAGCGCTTAAGCTGTCAGCATCACCGTAAAGGGTATCATTGCCATCTCCGCCCAAGATAGTGTCAGAGCCAGCCGCACCCAAGGTGTCATCACCTTCAAGAACATCATTACCAGCTAATCCATTCAGGAAGTCATTACCAGATCCGCCTTCAAGGGTGTCACCTTCAGTCAAGCTATTGCTACCAACTAGCGAATCATCACCAGCCTCACCGTTAACGAAGCTCTTACCATCGGGATTATTCTCAATTGTTAGAGTGTCATTCCCAGCTCCGCCTAATAGAGTATCCTCGAAGCCACCAAAGATCCAATCATTGCCAGGGCCACCATCTAGAAGGTCTTTGCCATCGAGAACATCGTTGGCGTTCTGCCCCCCATAGAGGGTGTCAGCACCGTTCTCACCATACAGAGAGTCCTCGCCTGCATCCCCAAAGAGTCTGTCGGCACCGTTTCCACCAAATATGGTGTCTTTATCATCTCCGCCTCGGAGTAGGTCAGCACCGCCAAGGCCAAAGAGTTCGTCTTCACCGGCAAAACCTTGGATTGTATCAGCGTTATTGGTACCTTGCAGGGTATCCTTATCCGGTGTTCCGTTGATTCTTGCCATTAACTAATCCTTGTTTTCAAACAAAATTTACCTAGCTAACTTGAGCGTGCTAGATACACGATTCCAAGTCTTGCTAATTGGTTGTTGCAACTCTCACCACCACCCCTCTCCCAAACTTAGGAGAGGGGTACCAAAGGCATGGTGAGAACATATAGTAGGAAATCATCAAACAGACTCTCCGTCAGATCGCAATCAAGCATTTACACGCATCCTTATTACAATTTTGACCTGCCACCTTGTTAAGATGAGGTTTTTTAACCAAGTTGCAGTTTTTACGAAGCCAATGAAAAAACCGACTAAAAATAAATAACTGTTTGACAATAGTTATTTATTATTCTTTAGTCACAAATAGATAAAAGACATATCTCTCCAATTTTTTCGGGATAGATATATAATGTCTTTATGAGTTGTAAGGTTTTCTAGGCTATTAAATATGACTTTTCAGCTTTTGATATGAGTTATAAAGTGGTATCTCATAAAATTGCGACTTTCTTGTTAGAGCAACTAAAATCCCAGATTTTAGAATTCAAAACAATATTGGGCTTTAAGAAAAAACGGTAAAAAGCCAGGATTTAATTGCGCAATTCCAAACATTAAAGTTGCACAACTCAAGACATCAAAACCACAACCAGAACAGCTGTACGCAATCCCGAACATCTGAAATCACAGATTTGATGATATAAGTTTTGTAGTTTGATAAACTTTTAACATAAGTATTATCATATCCAATTATGTTATCATAATTAGCCTCAATACTCTATCTTTGACCGCAAGACAAAACCCTCCGGTCAAATTAAATTTAACTTTTAGCGGTGCTTAAGATAATTACGTAGATTATTTTTAGCTTTTTAAGATTACATTTGGATTATTAAAACCTATGTAAAAAGTTTGTTTGATTGGGGCATATTTTGTGTTTTTTGAATCATGAGAATATTCTCATACTAGTACTAAAAGTTGTCAATGTACTTTACTTGAATGTTTACAAGAAAGCAGATAACGGTATACAGATTATTTATATAACAATAGATAATTATAGTTTTTTATATTCCTAAAGGTAGTTGTGTATCTTTCAGTTTTACTCAGTTTGCTTCGTAGTAGCTTGATTGCTACGGAATGGATAATCAATATAAATGTATAAAGATGTAAAGAATGATTATTATCTATCTTGGGATAGATGTATTTTTTCTACTTTTAGCAATTACGGTAATGACATCCTACTCTAGGCAGAATTTAGAGATATATGGCAAACCTGATTAACTTCATCTGTGGGAGGTTGAGGTAGTTACACTAATGTGTGATTGCAATAGACGGCAAAACTTAAGCTTATGAAGTTTTTCGATACGGTTGCTATTGTTTGCGATTCTTCAATGCTTGCGCCTGCGAATACACTTCGTGCCTTCTTAGAGCAAATGTGTCTGCAAGTAAATTTGCACCACTTGATACAACATCAACAAGCGATCGCCTTCTTTGCAGATGAAGCGTGCAAGTATGAGTATTTAGTTCTCTGCTGTCACGGCACAGGCAGTGAAGAATCAGAGATGATGATTCGGATTGATGTGAGTAAACAAAAGGACGGCAACCCAGAGCGTGATGATGGATGGGAAAGAGCTGTTGTAGCGCTACGCCCCTCAAATATTCCGCAATTGCTTTACAATTTTAAAGGTCATATCCTTTCGCTAGGCTGCGGTTCTGGGCGTGAACCTTTTGGTAAGGCGTTCTTGGCAGCTGGATGTCAAACCTTTATTGCTCCGCAAGAACTTTACTTTAGCACAGAGAGCGCATTGCTATTTGCGATCGGTTTTTTCTATCATCTCTGTGCTGAGGATCGCCAGTTTGATCGAGCAAAGCTGGAAGTTGCTGAGGCAGCGACTCTAGCTCAACAACTCGATCCGCGATTTGCTATGGGTACTAAAGCTTTCAGAATCTACAAGCGTGAAGAGTAAAGCGAGACAAATGGTTGCGTACTAGTACGGTAACACTGCGGTGGGGAAGCAATTGAGAGGTTATCTGTGGTGATAAGGTTAAAATAAATTTCGCATCCTCTACAAAAAAATTTCTCAATGGCTCAAGCAAATCTCTTCGACTTCGATAAAAATAAGTCCTTGCCAGTCAGTGATTACGATGTTAAAGCAAGGCAACTTGTCCCTGGTTATGAGGCAATTTTCAATATCATGTTTGCATGGTTGCAACAGCGCTTGCCAGATCGAGCAAATCTCCTAATTGTTGGAGTAGGTGGCGGAATGGAACTTAGCGTATTTGGATGTGAGACACAATGGAAGATGACTGGGGTTGATCCATCTACTGAAATGTTGAGTGCAGCAGCAAGTAAAGTAGAAGCATTAGGTCTATCAGAGCGAGTTGAGTTGATTCAAGGAACAGTTGATGATGTTCCAAAGACTGCTCTTTTCAATGCAGCGACATCAATTTTGGTAATGCACTTTCTTCCAGACGATGGGAGCAAGTTATCTTTCTTAAAGCTGATTAATCAACGCCTAGAAAGTGGCTCACCATTGTTTCTTGTGGACTTTTGCGGTGAGAGAAACTCAGAACAATTTAATCAAATATTCTCAGCTTGGAAATGCCATGCTATTCATGCAGGAGTTCCTGCGGAATTCATTGAAGAGCAATCAGAAAAAATATTACCGAATCTTCCATTTGTACCGGAGAGGCGTGTTACTGAATTATTGAGTGAAGCAGGTTTTACTAAAATTGTGCAATTTTACAAAGCATTAACGTATAACGGATGGATGGCGATCAAATCTTGAATAGATTTAAGCTACCGTAGGGTTTCTGTAAAAGCCTTAATGGTTTGTTGTCCACGTTGTGCATTTCCCGTAGTCAAAAAGTCCAAGATAGCACCCTGAAATAAGTGAAATAGTGACAAAGCAACAGTTTTGTCATTTGTAAGCTGAGATAGTGAATCTACCCATTTTTGGCTCTCTTGCTCCAGAAAATGCTGTGTTTCTGCGTCGCCTTGAATTGCACGCTGATTTAGCTCCATCGCCAGTTTTAGCAAGCCATGCATCTCTGGTGAAGTCAAATGTCTCCACATTTCGAGCAGAGGTTCTGCAAGACAGTCTGTTTCTTCAAGTGATACGCCTTGAAATGTCCATAATTTTTCTCGTAAGCGCGTTTCCAAAAGACTGATGATTTGTTGTTCTAATTCGTGTTTTGAGCCAAAGTGGTAAACAAGCATTCGTCCGCTAGTGCCTATTTTCTTGGCGATCGCGTTGATACTGGAGTCCAAAGCTCCTACCTTGATCGCAGCAGCTAAACATCGTTCTAAAAGCTCTTCCTTTTTTTGAGGTTCAATTGGTCGGTTCATAAGTTGACAGTTAACGTAATTGCTATTACATTAATCATTAACGTAATGACTATTACATTAACACGGTTCATTTATAGAACGAAAAATTACCATGAACACAAAAGACAGAATTAGCTTCGTCTTTCTGGGCTTTATCATCTGGGTGGCGGGAACGTTAGTTTACCGTATGGCTGGTTCGTACTTCTTTGAAGGTTCTTCTATTGAATATTGGATCAACGTGATCATTACAGGTATTTTGTATTCTGCGGTGTCTTTGGGACTTATGAAAGGATGGCGCATTGAGCAAAAAGATTGGTTGCAGGCTGCAATTTGTATTGCTTTACCTGGGATGCTGGGTGAGATTCCTATTCTCTCTAGCTTTTCCGATCTAATGAGCAATATGCAACCCGCAACAGCAGGGCGGTATGCAGCCTTCTTATTTGGGGGCTATTCGTCATTAATTAGCTTTGCTTGGTTAATGTCCGCAAAAGCAAATTTGTCGCTTACACCTTGAAGAATAATCAGTGGTGATTGCCTCGGTTGTAGTATCGGATCGCATTAGTTTTACCGAGGCGTGGCTGGAGAAGGGAAAGTTACTTAAATTTAGTATTGTGCAGAATTAAGTTCATAAATTCCTCACGGGTACGTGCGTCGTCTGCAAACACACCTCGCATCGCGCTAGTAACAGTCCAAGAACCAGGTTTCTGTACGCCGCGCATTACCATGCACATATGAGTTGCTTCCACTACCACTGCTACCCCTTGAGGTTTGAGTAATCCTTGCAGTGCGTCTGCAATTTGTAGGGTAAGACGCTCTTGCACTTGCAAACGTCGTGCATACATTTCACAAATACGGGCTATCTTGGATAATCCAATCACTTTTCCATTCGGAATATATGCTACATGAGCGCGACCAATAATCGGCAGAATATGATGCTCGCAGGAACTAAAAATATCGATATCCCGAACTAGCACCATTTCATTAGCATCTTCTGTGAATACTGCGCCATTGAGCAGTTCATCTAAAGATTCATAATATCCCTTGGTGAGAAACTGCAAAGCTTTGACTACTCTTTTAGGGGTATCTTTTAAACCTTCGCGATCTGGATCTTCTCCTAAGCCAAGCAACAAAGTCCGCACAGCCTGCATCATTTCAGCTTCTGTTACTTTTGACTTTTGCTGAGTAGATAATGACGACAATACTTCTGATGCAGAATTTAGTTCAGGAGGAATCGATAGAGTCATTTTTTGATTTTTTGGAAGTTTTTTACTAGTGAAAATTTAGGACTTTTAATTGCTATTTCTGAGTTAATTATATTAGAAAATAGCACTATTCCAATTATGACAAACATTCATTGATTAAACTATGAATTTTACTAACATCCAAATCTCGTCCAATTAAAACTAATTGATTTTTAGGTGTAGTTTTCCATTCATCTGCATCTAATTGATAGCGTGGGCCGCTCAGTTGAAAAATGTGCCGTAAAGGACTGTCGCTGAACCAAAGAATTCCTTTAGCACGAAAGATGCTTGAAGGCATTTTTTCTGTGAGAAAAGTTTGAAATTTTTGGACATCAAAGGGGCGATCGCTTTGGAAAGATACAGAAACAAATCCATCATTTTCTAAATGGTTGGAGTGGTGTCCATGATGATGGTGATGGTGGTGATGATGTTCGTGAGTGTCTTCATGATCGTGATGTTCGTGGGCGTGTTCATGATGATGATGTTCGTGGGTATCTTCCTCAATTTCGGAAGTATACTCATCTATTGGAGTCAGATTCACATCTAAAATTAAAGGCAATGGCACTTGACCATATTGAGTATGCAGGATTCTTGCTCCAGCTTTAATATCCTGAATATAAGTTTCTAATTCTTTTAATTTTTCTTGGGTTGCAAGGTCAGTTTTATTTAGCAAAACTACATCTGCATAAGTTATCTGTTTTAAAGCTGCTTCACTTTCGTAATGGGTAGGAGTAAATGCTTCTGAATCTACTAGAGTGATGATAGAATCCACCCTAGTTAAATCTCTCAGTTCTGTCCCCAGAAAAGTGAGGATAATTGGTAGAGGATCAGCAACACCAGTAGTTTCAATCACAAGATAATCAATACGGTCTTCTCGTTCTAGAACTCGATAAACAGCATCGACTAATCCATCGTTAATAGTACAACAAATACAGCCATTGCTCAGTTCTACCATATCCTCATCCATAGATATGAGTAGCTGACTATCTATATTAATATCACCAAATTCGTTAACCAGAACGGCAACTTTTAAATTCTGCTTATTCTTGAGAATTTGATTGAGTAGCGTGGTTTTACCACTGCCCAAAAATCCTGTAATTATAGTAACTGGCATTCCCCACTTGGGAATATCGAGTATTTCAGTCTTGGTTTGGGTTTCTGTTGAAAAAATCATGGTTTTCTAGAGATATTTAGTGAAATTGAATCAATTTATCTGTCTGTGTTTAAATGAAACTTATACAGGTAAACGATGCTGTGCCAAACAGTGGAATTGCAAACAAAACTTATTGCTGTAACTAAATCTGCTTGCAGTCTTGATATTTAGATGTAGCTTTTGCACTGCTCTTGCCAAGATGTTTGCACAAAAATGGCTAATTTGCAGGAAATCCTCACTGCTTGGCAGATTCAAGCTTAAGTTGGACTGGATCGAGGAAGTAAGCATATACAGTAACGATAATCGTTATCATGATAACCTAAAAAAAGTTTTTTGAGAGGTGATTGACAATAGAGATTAATAAGACTGCGAATGTAATACTTTTTGAAACGGTTGAAACAGGATGTGATAAACTGGCAAATTTGTTGTTCAGCTCCCGAACTTTTCAAAAAAGTCTGGGATCTATAACCTCGTTGATATAACCATGTTTGGTGATTAGCAGATGAGTACAACGCAGTCTAATCGACTGACTAAACAAATTCAATTCATCATCGAGATTGACAAGCTCAAGCAAATTCTGCGTCAAACTCTGCTTACAGATGCTTCACGTCAGGAAAACAGTGCCGAACATTCTTGGCATATTGCGGTGATGGCGATCGCATTAGCAGAATATGCTCCTGATGGGGTTGATATATTTCGTACTATCAAAATGCTGCTTATTCACGATTTGGTAGAAATTGATGCGGGTGATACCTTTTGCTACGATGTTGAGGGTAATTGTAGTAAGACAGACAGAGAAACTGAAGCAGCCAAACGTCTATTTGGACTTTTGCCCGCAGATTTGGGAAATGAGTTGCGTTTTCTGTGGGAAGAATTTGAAGCAAGTGAAACACCCACAGCTAAGTTTGCCGCAGCATTAGATCGCATACAGCCATTATTGCATAACCAACAAACTCAGAGTGGAACTTGGCGCATTCATGGTGTAACGCGCGATCGCGTGATGAAGCGGATTGCTCCTGTAGAAGTAGGTGCGCCCGAACTATGGCCTTTTGTTCAAAAATTAGTTGAAGGCAGCGTTGCGGCAGGTTATTTACAAGATACTCCCACAGCTTAACCTTTTGTTGAGGTGATGGTGCATACAAGCATACTCCTGTTTTAAGAATTACATTAGAATTACGTCCTTTACTGGAGTAGTTGCCATGCTGGAAGCGGGAGACATATTACAGGAGCGCTACCAACTCAAGCAAAAATTAGGACAAAATGCAGGGCGTCAGACTTGGCTGGCTGAAGACTTAGCAACTGAGCCAAAAGAACCTGTTATTGTAAAGCTCTTAGCTTTCGGCGATCGCTTTCAATGGGAGGATCTCAAGCTTTTTGAACGGGAAGCGGATGTACTGAAAAACTTAAGCCATCCCCGCATTCCTAAGTACCGTGATTATTTTTCTATTGATGATCGCATTCTCTGGTTTACTTTAGTTGAGGAATTTATCCCCGGTTCATCTCTAAAGGAATTATTAAATCAAGGACGAAAATTTTCTGAACAAGAGGTGCGAAAATTTGCTGCTGAGGTGTTAGAAATTCTCAATTATTTGCACTCCTTGATTCCACCTGTTCTCCACCGTGATATTAAACCAAGTAACTTGATTTTAGGTGAAGACAATCAAATTTACGTAGTTGATTTTGGTGCAGTGCAAGATAAAGCCACTGCCCAAGGAGGCACATTTACAGTAGTTGGTACTTATGGATATACTCCTATAGAACAATTTGGTGGTCGAGCAGTTCCTGCTTCTGATCTTTATGCTTTGGGAGCATCCTTAATTCATTTGGTTACAGGTACTGCACCTGCTGATTTACCACAGCGAAATATGCGCATTCAGTTTAGCGATCGCACTAATTTGAGTCCTCAGTTTGTGCGCTGGCTAGAAGGGATGATAGAACCAGACGTTGAGCAAAGATTTAAAACAGCTAGCCAAGCTTTAGAAGCTCTCAACAGTCGCCTTGTTTCTCAATCCTCATTCTTAGTTTCTCAACCTCACGGTAGTCGCATTCAACTTAAGAAAACTGCCAGTCAACTAGACATCAAAATTCCTGCTAGAGGGCTACAATTTTCAGACGCTTTTTTAATAGCTTTTTTGACTTTCTGGTATGGTTTTCTGATATTAACTTCAAGATTTGCCTTCTATCCGTTTTTACTACTTCATTGGCTAGCTGGCTTACTACCACTCAGTATGCTAATATTTCCTAGTTTTGGAGAAGTTTACATTTGTTTTCACCATAATAATTTTTTTATAGAATGGAAATTATTTGGTAAAATCTATCGACAAAGACAGGGAAATACTGCCGCTATTCATAATGTTTCTATCAGCAGAGAATCAATTTCTGTTAATAACAGACAATTGATGACTATCACTCTTGAAGCTGGTGCAGAAAAATATAAGTTTGGTGCATTTAGTCCTGAATTAGCTGATACAGAACGTAAATGGCTGGTTCGAGAAATAAAAGAATGGTTAGGGCTACAATAAATATTATCAATTGTTAAGAAATCTTTCATCAAGTTAAGTTTCCCGATTTCTTAAAGAAGTCGGGAATCTATATTTTTAAACTATATTGAATTGTTAAGATATTAATACTTCGTAAAAAGGAAATATTTATTTCATATCTATGTAATTTAAATGGCTTGAAATTGAAATATATACATTTTTATATTAGATTAAAATAAGTCTTAGAAAATAAATATAAACCCTATTCAAGATACTTTTTAATGTATCGATTAATTAACATTTTTGGAGCTTTTTATGCGACACCCATTTGATTTAGACATTTCAGAACTAAAATCTTTGAATTTAGAAATTGAAGACATAAGTAACGATGAAGCCGAGAAAGTATCTGGCGGCGTTGATGCTACAACTTTAGCAATAGGTGAGGAAGGTGGTGGCGAAGTTACAACCCTCGCCTTAGGTGAAGAAGGTGGTGAAATGACTACCGAAGCCTTAGGTGAAGAAGGAGGAGGTCAAGTTAGTACCAAAGCTTTAGGTGAAGAGGGGGGTATAATTCTCACAAAAGCTTGGTTTGAGCACGGTGGTTTTTGCTTTTGAATCATCTTAAATTCTTCTTGAGACCTTGGTTTAATACCACTATATATGGGCTTATTTTTTTAGAAAAATTCCTTATTTTTTCTAAACTATGAAATTGCAGCATTTGATTTATCATGCTGCAATTTTATTAAATAAATATTTTTCTAAATCTTTTTAAAGATGAATATTTTAATTTTGGGTAATTCTCAAGATGCTCATGCCTCAGCTATCAAAAACGCTCTCATAGAGGCAGGAGTAATGGCGGATTATTTAGATACGTCTTTATTTCCGACTCAGTTACGTATATCGTGGGAACCAAGCAACCAAACAGGATGTTTAATATTGCCAGAAGGACGCAGACTAGAACTTCAAGATATTCATAGTGTCTACTGGCGGAATTTTCCTGGAGTTTCTGTGCCAACTTTACACGATCGCCATCAGCAGCAAATAGCCATCAATGATTCAATGAGTACTTTGCGATCGCTCATGCAATCTTGTCAGCCACGTTGGGTAAATTCTTGGCAGGCATACCAGTTTCACAAAGAAAAACCTCTTCAACTGAGTAAGGTGAAAAAAATAGGAGTGACAATTCCCCAAACTCTTATTAGTAACGATCCGGACGAAGTGATTAATTTTATCCAATCCTTAGATAAAGTAATATTTAAGCCTGTGTATGGAGGCGCACACACCAAACTAGTCACAGCAGATCATATGGAACCAGAACGATTGAGTTTAGCTCTCAGTGTTTCTCCTGTAACGATCCAAGAATATATTCCAGGTACTAATATTCGTAGCTATGTAATTGATAAGGCAGTTTATGCAGCTGAGATTTGCAGCAGTCAGTTAGACTTTCGCCAAGATATGGAAGCTGAGTTAATCCCCATAGAATTGCCTGCTGGGGTGCAACAACAATGTTTAGATATTGCTCAAGCATTGATGCTAGAGTGGACAGCGATTGATTGGCGTCGTAGGCATGACGGAGAATACTTTTTTCTGGAAGCAAATCCTAGCCCAATGTTTTTGCACTTTGAGCGGCAAACAAGATTTCCCATTACTCAAAAGTTAGTCGAACTGTTGATGCATTAGTAGTTAAGTAGAAGGCAGATGGCAGATGGTAGAAGGAAAGTTTTTTTCATTCGTTATTGGTGTACGCAATTCAGTAAGGGCTACTTAATTAGCTATTTTTCAACACGACTGAAATCCCTGTATTATTTTACTGTTCCCTGTAACCTGTTCCCTTCTAACTACATAAATCCTGCTGATTCATACAAGCGTTTGAGCATTGCCATAATCTTATCACCGTAATCTAACTCTGCTGACCAGCGTCCTGATAGCTGATCTATTAAGGGAGCAACACCGCGTGTAACAAAGCGAAAGCGCGGATCTACTACTTCCTGTACTAAGGGTTCTAAACTAGCGTAAGCTTTTAAGTGTTGAATATGCGCCCTTACACCAACTCTAGCACTTTCAAAAGACGCCGCTTGTGTACCACCACCAATAGTTCCTAAGCCTGCAAAATTATTTTGTTCAGGTTTGATATCATTTCCAAATCGTAAAAACCCAGTTTCTACACACATTTGGCAGAAGGCAATGTCATAGTTTACTCCTTCTATGGCGGCTTCTTCTCGATAGAGTTTTGCTATTTCAGGAAACTGTACTAAAGCATTTTCATTGTTGCTTTTAAGAAATATCTGTAACTGCACTTCCGAAGTATAACCTGGCGACATGACACGATCGATTTGACCAGGACAAATTACTAAATTGGAGCGTAAAGTAACTGTACGAGTCGTATTATCCCAACTAACAGAAATATTAAAATCCCGCAGTTCAATAGCTTTGATATAAACAATTCGTCGATAGGTGATACGACGGATGTTAGATGATTTCGACAGATCTATTCGTAAGCAATCTGCTAAGTCAATCGGAATATAAGCATTACCATTGACCAGTATCCCTTGCTCGGTATACTTTTGCCCGTTAATGTTGATATTGATAGGCGGAAACTTCGGTTCCTGTTCTTCTGCTGAACCAGGATCGATAGTGCGACTCCAAGCTGCTAGTGCATCAGCAATACCAATGGCAAAGTCGCGACGGCGAGATTGCAGCAAAGAGCGATCATCTGGGCTGGATAAAAAACCAACTTGCATCAATAAAGAAGGTACGGTGATTTGGCGACAGAATGCCAAACTGCCCAAACCCGAATTAGTATCAGACTTAACCCCACGATTAGGTAATTGGGGAACGCGACGTAACAATCCTACCAAAAGTAAATCGGCATTAATCTTGCGCTCATCGTTGTTGGCAATATAAAAAACGCTAGCCCCGCGAACTTCCGGGCTGCCAGCCGCATCCGCATGAATTTCTATCGCTACATCACCTCGACGAGCACGAGAGTTTATCCATTGGATAGTTTGTTTGGCACTTAAATCATCAGGAACTGCCAAAACACCAAGATTCCGCGCCCGTAGTTCCGTTACAATTAAATCGCGCAGCAAAATCATTTCCTTAGCTTCGGTTGTACCACCCGCGATCGAGCCTGGATCAAGTTTTCCTGCTTCTTTGCCTCCGTGTGCTGCTGAAATAAAAATACGTCCCATTTTTAATATTTCCTCTCTAAAAGTCAAATGTAATATTTTTTACAGATTATTTTGGATCGGGAACAAGAATATAATAGCCATTAGAAGTCATTAGTCATTTGTCTAAGTTTAAATGACTAATTACCAACGGCTAATAGCTAAGTTATGTATATTCCCCGTTTACACCCAGACACTGTAGAGGAAATAAAACAACGAGTTGATATCTATGATGTGATCTCGGAACACGTTGTTTTACGCAGGCGGGGGAAAGATTTTGTCGGTTTATGTCCCTTCCACGAAGAAAAAACTCCTAGTTTCACCGTTAGTTCCAGCAAGCAAATGTATTATTGCTTTGGCTGTCAAGCGGGAGGAAATGCGATTAAGTTTTTGATGGATTTACACAAGCATTCATTTTCAGAAGTAGTGCTTGACTTAGCACGGCGTTATCAAGTACCCGTGCAAACTCTAGAACCCGAACACAGACAAGAATTTTCCAGGCAACTCTCGGAGCGATCGCAACTCTATGAAATTCTCGCTTCGGCTTCAGCGTTTTATCAACACGCTCTCAAGCAAAGTCAAGGAAAATTAGCTCTTGAATATCTGCGAGAAAAACGCCAACTGACAGATGAAACAATTGGGCAGTTTAATTTAGGTTATGCTCCTGCTGGTTGGGAAACCCTTTATCGTTATTTGGTAGAAGATAAACGCTATCCCGTTCAGCTAGTAGAAAAGGCTGGTTTAATTAAACCCCGCAAAGAAAGCACTGGGTATTACGATGTGTTTCGTGATCGCATTATAATTCCCATTCATGACATGATGGGACGCGCGATCGCTTTTGGTGGCAGAAGTCTGGGAGATGAGCAACCAAAGTATCTCAATTCACCGGAAACTGAACTTTTTCAGAAAGGTAAAACTTTATTTGCACTTCATCAAGCCAAAGCTGGCATTTCTCAACTCGATCAAGCGGTGGTGGTAGAAGGATACTTTGATGCGATCGCTCTCCACGCAGCTGGAATTAACAACGTTGTCGCATCTCTCGGTACTGCCCTCAGCTTAGAGCAAGTGCGTTTAGTATTGCGCTACAGCGACTCGAAACAATTGATACTTAACTTTGACGCCGACAAAGCCGGAACGATCGCCGCCGAAAGAGCGATCGGAGAAATTGCCAACTTAGCATACAAGGGCGAAGTACAGCTTAAAATTCTGAATTTGCCTGATGGCAAAGATGCGGATGAATACTTGCTTGCACGCAGCCCAGAAGATTATCGCCAACTGTTGGCAAGCGCCCCTTTGTGGCTAGATTGGCAAATTCAGCAAATTGTTAAAAATCGGGACTTAAAACAGGCTACTGACTTTCAGCAAGTCTCACAACAATTAGTAAAATTACTGAAAAATATAGAAAATAGTGATACGCTGAATTACTACGTATCTCATTGTGCAGAAATATTAGCTCTGGGCGATGCAAGACTCTTACCCCTAAGAGTAGAAAATCTCATCACTCAAATTGCTCCACAAAATAGCTATAGCTCTCCATCAGCCTATCTTCCTCGTCCAAAACAGCCTAGAATAGCCTCACAATTATTTACACAGGAAAGTAAAAAAACTACACCAACACTAGAAAAAAGTCTTTTAGAACAAGCAGAGGCTTTATTATTGCGAATTTACCTGCATTGTCCCGAACAACGTCAATTTATTACTGACGCCTTAGAAGAGCGAGATTTACAATTTAGCCTTTCCCATCATCGATTTTTGTGGCAACAAATTTTAGAAATTTCATCTGTTCCTTTGGAGCACGAGCTAATATCAACAGTTCAAGATAGATTTCTAGAGTTTCCTGAAGAAATAGAGTTAGTTTCCCATCTGTTTCATCTCAACGAGAAAAGCCAAAAAGAAATTCTGCGCACTCCTCAAGTAGTACAAGCAGCGATCGCTTGTATGGAACGCGTGTTACGAGAAAAGCGGTATCGTCACTTTTTGGAATTGTGGCAGCAAACCGATCCAGAACAGGAGCCAGAGCGCTGGCAATCATATTACCAAGCTTTTTATGCCGAAAAACAGCGCTTACAAGAATTAGATCGGCAACGACTATTTTCTCTGCCAGAGTTATTGTGAGAATGTGTCTGTTGTCAGCTTAGTTGCTGTTTTGCCAAAAATAGAAATAATTTCTATAAAATCCGAAACTGAAAATAGTTGGACTGTAGGTAACAACTACAAAGCAACACACCTCTCTCAAGAGAGGATAAACAACTATGATTCACCATATTTCAATTGCAGTTAAAAATCCTCAACACGTTGCTAGTGTGTTGGCAGAAATTATACGCGGCAAAGCCCTTCCTTTTCCTCCCGTTCCCGATAGTTACATGGTACTAGTAGGAGATGAATTTGGTTCATTAATTGAACTTTACCCCTTGGGTGCGGAACTCATCCCAGATGCATGGCAAGGACAAGCAGGATGCCAAATTAATGAGCATCCTTCTAACTACACATCCGTTCATGCAGCAATTTCTGTTCCCAGTAGTTTAGAGGAAATTGAACAAATTGGCGCACGGGAAGGATGGCGAGTATTGCCGTGTAACCGTGAGGGCATATTCGATGTTATCGAATTTTGGGTTGAAAACCGCCTGATGCTGGAATTTCTGACTCCTGTGATCGCGCCCAAGTACCTCAATGCCTTCAGCCCAGAGCAATTAGAACTGTTTGCAGAGCAATTTGCTATGGCATATGTACGTAAATAATGCAGATCAAGAATAGTTGAGCGGTAGATGCTTGATTTTGTGCCTACCGCTCTTAATTGTTCTTCTACACAAACTTTTTTAGTCTTGTCCTAATACACTCTAAAATCCTACTGTTAGTTAAAATGGAATTACGATCTGTAGGGGCATCCAATCGCTAAAGGTAGACTCCGCTAAAATCTTCTTTTAAAGGCAGATCCACTCAGCTTCCCATACTATTTTCACTCCAATCACGCCTTTAATGGAACTGACTAAATTTATGCGATCGCCTCTACCTGCATTGAGACACTGCCTAAAACTTGAGGAATCTAACTGCAAAAATCCGTGCTGACTCTGCACTACACCTGCACGGCAGACTCGTCAGAATTTGTTATAGATCAGGCTCATTTACAGGTTGCTTGTTAGCAATCTCGCTCATCGCCAGAGAAAACTTAATACTACGGTTCATCGATTATTTTTTTGTATTTTGCGAAGCATGAACTTTTTTCTGATTAGTAAATGTGATAGCATCCGATTAATCATCTAAAATCTATAAAACTATCGGTTTACCGTAGTTTTATAGATGATTCCCTATCAAGAAACGGGTTTGGTTTCCAAGATTGATAATCTGGAAAATAATATTTACCTGAAAAGATCCGATTTCAACGTTATGGGGAACTTCCGAAAACTGTAGCCTTGCCAAAAAATCATCATTGAAGTTGAGTATGCTGCTAACTGATTTGCGAACAATTTACGAGCGCGATCCTGCTGCCCGTAACTGGGTGGAAGTCTTGTTCTGCTACCCTGGACTTCAAGCTCTAATGTTCCATCGAATAGCACATTGGCTGTACAAAAGGGAAATACCTTTTATCCCACGATTTATTTCTCAACTCAGTCGGTTTTTCACAGGCATCGAAATTCACCCAGGAGCAAAAATTGGCAAGGGTGTATTTATCGATCATGGGATGGGAGTAGTAATTGGTGAAACGGCAATTGTGGGCGATCGCGCTTTGATATACCAAGGTGTTACTTTAGGCGGTACTGGAAAAGAAAGCGGTAAACGTCATCCCACTCTAGGTAACAACGTAGTCGTGGGAGCAGGTGCAAAGGTATTGGGTAATATTCAAATTGGGGATCATGTCCGCATCGGGGCGGGTTCTGTGGTGCTGCGCGATGTACCCAGCAATACTACTGTAGTTGGAATTCCCGGACGTATCACTCGTCAAGACAAGCTAAAAACCGATATTTTGGCTCACAATCAGCTGCGTGATGTAGAAGCTGAAGCGATCCGAGCTTTATTTGAACGGGTAAAGGAACTAGAAAAACAAATGGAGCAGCTGGAAACTAATTTACATCTGTCTAATACTGATGTATGTGTAGGCAACGAAGTTAAATTCGATAGTGATTTGGTGATTGAAGAGTTTCTAGATGGAGCAGGAATTTAGAGGGGATAAGGATTGGGTACTGGTGACTGGGGATTGGGAATTTATGGAATACTGAACAGCTGATTAATTTTCCTCTTAGGATGCCCAACAACTTTTTTCAGGAAAGTTTCTCTGTTGCCAATGTTGGTAAATTTTGGCTGAGGCTCTGACAAACAAAGCTGAAGAATTATTAGTTGGGGCTGGTTCTATTTCTTTAACTTCACCGCTAAGTTTATTCTATTCTAGACGACCAAGTTTTTCTTCACTAGATCCAAAACAGTAAACTACTTTTTTATCATCTTCACTATCTTTCAAAAGAACCACATAAAAAGCCATACCTGATTGTATTCCCTGATAAGGTTTTTGTCGCCAATTTTACTGAAAATCATAGCAACACCCGTTGGAGCGATCGCTCCTCATGCCAGTAATTCTGTCTTAAATATGAGTATGTAAACACCTTAAGGAAGATGTGGAATATCCAGGAAATTTAGTATTTATTAACTCTGGAGGTAAAAACATCCTGCTTACAGAGAGGAAGTAATGAATTTGAAAGTGATTTGGGGGTTATTCCAAGAAACATTTAGTGAATGGCAGAAAGATAAAGCGTCGCGGTTAGCCGCAGCGTTATCTTATTACACTATTTTTTCCATTGCCCCATTACTGATTATTGTCATTGCGGTAGCTGGTGCAGTATTTGGAGAAGCAGCAGCAACTAATGCAATTTTTAACCAACTTCAAGGTTTAATTGGGCCGGAAGGTGCTAAAGTTATTCAAAATGCAATTGATAATGCTAATCGACCTCAAGCAGGAACAATCGCCTCACTCATCAGTATTGTTGTTTTGTTATTTGGTGCGACAGGTCTATTTACCGAGTTACAAGATGCTCTAAATACGATTTGGGAAGTGCAGCCAAAACCAGGAAAGGCGATGAAAAATATGGTTCGCCAGCGCTTTTTATCGTTCGCGATGGTATTGGCTATTGGCTTTTTACTCTTGGTATCCTTGGTAGTTAGTACGGTATTGGCAGCGATAATTGGTTACTTTCAAAACTTACTACCAGGTGTTGATTTCCTCTGGCAGATTGTCAACTTCATCATTAGTTTTGCCATCACCACAGTGCTATTCGGGTTGATTTTCAAAGTCTTGCCAGATGTCAAAATCACTTGGAAAGATGTTTTAATTGGAGCTGCGATTACCTCGCTGTTGTTCTCCTTGGGCAGGTATGCACTGGGACATTATCTGGGTAATGCTACTTTTGGTTCTACCTATGGAGCTGCTGGTTCGATAGTAGTGATTCTAGTTTGGGTTAATTATGCCGCTCAAATCTTGTTTTTTGGTGCAGAATTTACCCAAGTTTACTCGCGAAGGTATGGTTCTCATATTGTCCCTGCTGATTATGCAGTTCCTATCAGTGAAAGCGATCGCAACCAACAAGGTTTAAAACCTAAACATCAAAAATCCAGTACTAAAAAATCTGACTCTAACTGGGCAAGCACTCTCTTTTCGCGTTTTCCCCATTCCAAACGCTTAAAAAGGATGAGAAAAAATCGGTAACTTCACAACCACTAACTGTACAATATGACGGTTGTAATCTGTGGCGGACTGTGATTGAGCGTTATACCTTGCCCGAAATGGGCAATCTTTGGACGGAAGCATATAAATTCCAAACCTGGTTAGAAGTAGAAATTGCCGTTTGTGAGGCGCAGGCGGGATTAGGTTACATTCCAGCCGAGGCGGTTGAAGAAATCAAGGCAAAGGCAAATTTCGATCCGCAAAGGGTACTGGAAATTGAAGCTGAAGTCCGCCACGATGTGATTGCCTTTTTGACAAATGTTAACGAATATGTGGGTGAGGCTGGGCGCTATATTCACCTGGGTTTAACCAGTTCTGATGTATTAGATACAGCTTTGGCACTGCAACTAGTTGCCAGTCTAGATATATTGTTGCAACGCCTGCAAGATTTGATTGATGCAATCCGTCAAAAGGCGAAAGAACATCGCTACACGGTAATGATTGGACGTTCCCACGGTATCCATGCCGAGCCAATCACTTTTGGCTTTAAGTTAGCCGGGTGGTTAGCAGAAGTATTGCGTCACCAAGAACGCTGGCAAATTCTACGTAAAACTATTGCTGTTGGTAAGATTTCGGGTGCGGTAGGGACTTATGCCAATATTGAGCCGCGTGTGGAAGCGATCGCTTGTGAAAAACTTGGACTCAAGCCCGATACGGCATCAACACAAGTAATTTCGCGCGATCTCCATGCCGATTTTGTTCAACAGTTAGCTTTGGTTGCTGCTTCTATAGAACGTTTTGCTGTTGAAATCCGCAACCTCCAAAAAACTGATGTTTTGGAAGTTGAAGAGTTTTTCGCTAAAGGGCAAAAAGGTTCTTCAGCCATGCCGCACAAGCGCAACCCCATCCGTTCGGAACGACTAACGGGCATGGCAAGAATTATTAGAAGTCATGCGATCGCTGCTTTGGAAAATGTCGCTCTCTGGCACGAACGGGATATTTCCCACAGTTCGGTTGAACGGGTAATTTTGCCTGATGCTTGTATTTTGATGCATTTTATGCTTAAGGAAATAACCGAATTGGTGAAGAACCTGCTGGTTTATCCTGATAACATGACACGAAATATGAATGTCTATGGCGGTGTGGTGTTTAGCCAAAGAGTGCTGCTGACTTTGGTTGAAAAGGGAATGACGCGTGAGGAAGCATATAAAATTGTGCAAGAAAATGCTCACCAAGCTTGGAACAAGCCAGATGGAAATTTCCATGATTTGATTAGCAA
Organism: Chlorogloeopsis sp. ULAP01; assembly: GCF_030381805.1. Classification (NCBI taxonomy): domain Bacteria; kingdom Bacillati; phylum Cyanobacteriota; class Cyanophyceae; order Nostocales; family Chlorogloeopsidaceae; genus Chlorogloeopsis; species Chlorogloeopsis sp. ULAP01. Next base: position 354,485 of record NZ_JAUDRH010000008.1, on the reverse strand, counting down.
AGATCCACGCGTCACTGCAAAACTTTCACCAGCAGAGATTGAAACGTGTTTTGATCCACAGCATCATTTGCAGCATTTAGAACAGGTTTACCAAAGGCTGGGGATTTAGTGGAGATTTAGGAAGTTACCAAATTGGCACGCGGGAGTCTGGTTTCAAAATTCTGCAATAACCAATCCAAAATCCAAAACTTGTACTGAGCTTGTCGAAGTATCCACGCATTGGTAAAGCAGGGGAAGAACCAAAAATTTTCTTCCCCATCTTTGTCTCGAAATAACGAGCATTACTTAACCTTAAAAATACTGATTATTATTGTAAAACTTTATATAAAATTCAATTTGTTGATAAGAATTTAGCACACGAGGGTAAGTTTACATCAATAAACCCTTAGTTATGAATTAGCGCTCTAGGTGAAATGATTGAACTCCTAGCCGCACTTTCTGCTTCAGCCGCCGCCGGAATCAGAATAGCTTTACCCTTACTCTTTATTGGACTTTTACAAGGTGGCAATCTTTGGTCACAAGTGCCAATTTTATCTCATATTTCCTCACCCGTCTTACTAGGGATTCTGACTAGTTGGTCATTTTTTGAGCTATTTGCTTCCAAAAAATTAATTGGGCAGCGAGTCTTACAAATCATACAACTGTTATTTTCCCCGCTTGTAGGAGCTATTATGGGAGTCGCTGTAGCTTCGGCAACTGCAACTCCCAATTGGCTAATTGCTTTGATTGGGGGAATGCTCGCCTTAGTACTCCAACTTGTTCAAATTGGCTGGTTCTTTCGCTTACGAGGTTTACCTTTGTGGGCAGCTTTTGTTCAAGATACACTGTGCATTGCATTAGTATTCTTTGCCTTTGATGCTCCCCGACAAGGAGGATTAATAGCTTTAATTATGCTATGGTTTGCGGTTGGTAGTGGTAAATACTGGTATGGTTGCTATAGGCGGCATTCTCGCCGCAAGTACTACCAACCCGATTAGTTGGCGATCGCTTCCAATGCTAAAAGTGTATCTCGCTGGATTGGTGTCAGACGTTAGCGTAAACAAGGCAGTAGTTTTTCAATCAGCTTCAGTCAAATCACAAGCTAGAAGATTTTGTTTGTAATTTCCTTCCCCCCTTACGTCCTATCGGTACACACATCGGAGTTCCCACCACTGGATCAGGAATAATACGGCTTTCTAACCCAAAAACTTCCTCTACCATTGTTTCAGTCATTACCTGCTTCGGTTCTCCAGCAGTAAAAATTCGACCTTCTTTGACAGCAACTAGATAATCAGCATAACGACAGGCATGATTTAAATCGTGCAACACCATGACAATAGTTCTGCCCTGATGTTGGTGTAGCTCATACAACAAATCCAAAACCTCTATCTGGTGAGCCAAATCTAGAAAAGTCGTCGGTTCATCCAAAAGTAAAATATTTGTATCTTGCGCTAATGCCATCGCAATCCATGCTCTTTGTCTTTGTCCACCAGACAAAGTGTCTAGTTCTCGCTCTGCCAGCTCCAACAAATTTGTAATCTCTAGTGCCTGTTGCACAATTGTTTCATCTTTTGCTGACCACTGCTGCAACCAATTTTGATAAGGATAACGTCCTTGTGCTACCAAATCTTTTACTGTTAACCCTTCCGGCGCTACTGGCCCTTGAGGTAAAATTCCCAACTGTTGAGCCACTTCTTTGGTGGAAAGTTTAAAAATAGATTCTCCATCAAGATATACTGTACCACCACGGGGTTTAAGCAATCTTGCCAAACCTCTTAATAAGGTTGATTTACCACAGCCATTAGCACCAACTAAAGCACTAATTTGTCCGGCAGGAATTGCCAAATTTAAATCTCGAATAATCGGCACACCATCATAAGCTAAAGACAAACCTCTGGTTGATAGTCCTTTCATAATTGATACCTCAATTCCGCAACGCCTTTTTTATCAAGTTCCTAGTCCCTAATCCCCAGTACCCAGTCCCTATTTTTTTCTGTTACGAATTAACAAATAAAGAAAATAAGGAGCGCCAACAGCAGCAGTCACTACCCCACAAGGAATTTCGATTGGTGCAAACAGCGTTCTTCCCAAAAAGTCTGCAATCACAACAATCATTCCTCCTAGTAGGGCTGAGGTAGGAATCAAACCTTCATGGGTTGCACCCACTAACTGTCGTCCTAAATGGGGTGCGATTAAACCAACAAAGCTAATCATGCCGGCGGTGGCAACTCCTGCACCTGCTAAGGCTACACCCACTAGCACGAGTAAACCACGTTGCCATTCCACACGAGTACCTATACCCTTGGCTACATCATCTCCCAAGTTAAGAGCATTCAAATGCCTTGCTAGTATTAATGCCATTGGTACGAAAACAATCAACCAAGGCAGTAGCGAAAAGACTTGCTCCCAAGTACGTCCGTAAACACTGCCAGCTAACCAAACCAAAGCATTACTAACGTCATAAATTTCCCCGAAGGTAATCATCAAGCTGGTAAAAGCACTAGCGATCGCAGACAAACCAACACCGATTAAAATAAATAGAAGCGGCGAACTGCCTCCATTCCAAGCGAGCGAGTAAATTAAAACCGCCATCAGTAAAGCACCACTAAAGGCTGATAGAGGTAAAGTATAAATTGGTGCTGACGGAAATAATACAATTACTGTAACTGCTGCCAGACTCGCACCAGCATTGATACCGATAATACCGGGATCGGCTAGGGGATTGCGTGTTAACCCTTGAAAGATAGTGCCAGAGATTGCCAGTGCCATTCCTACCATCAAAGCGACAATGGTGCGAGGTAGACGCAGATTGTAAATCACGAAAGCATGATCAGGATTTCCTGTATCTATACCAAATAACGTTTTGACAATATCCAAGGGTGAGATTGGATATTCACCCCTACCCACATTCATAACCATTGCCACGAAAATTGTTAATCCTAGCAATAGCAACATCAGTGGTACACGTCGGTCGATCCGAAAGGATATAGCCTCGGAACGGATGACTAGCCAATCCATCTTCATTTTTTCACCTTTGACTTAGCCAAGTAAACAAAAAAGGGAGCGCCAACAAGTGCTGTCATTACACCCACAGGTAATTCTTGGGGTTTGAGTAATACACGCGCTGCGATATCTGCAATCAATAGTAGAATTGCTCCTACAATAGCGGAATAAGGCAAAATCCAACGATAATCGGCTCTGATGAAAAATCTTACTATGTGGGGAACAACTAAGCCAATAAAACCAATAGGCCCAGCAAGAGCGACAGAACTCCCTGCTAGTAAAACTACGCTAATCGCAGTAATTATTTTAATCCAAGCTGTTTGTTGACCTAAGCCTTTGGCTACATCTTCACCTAAACTCATAGTAGTAATCTGTCTACCAAGGGCAAAAGCAATTACTAATCCAATGACAACGAAAGGTAATGCTTGGAGGAGTATGTTGGTATCGCGCCCAGCCAATGAACCAGCTAACCAAAATCTAATTTCTTCTAAAGTTCGTTGACTGATGATTAAAACAGCAGTCGTGATAGAAGAGATCAAAGCCGTAAGCGCTGCGCCTGCAACTGTTAGATTCAGTGGAGTAGCTCCTCCTCTTCCTAGAGAACCAAGAAAGTAGACTAACACTGCTGTGGCTCCTGCACCCAAAAAGGCCACAATGGTTAAAACACTGAGAGATGAACTGCCAAAAATAAAAATTGTTGCAACTACAGCCAGCGCGGCTCCCGACTCAATACCCAAAATACCTGGATCTGCTAAGGGGTTACGTGTCAAACCTTGCATTAATGCTCCCGATACTGCCAAGGCTGAACCTACAAGCATAGCCATGAGCGATCGCGGTAATCTCACAGTCTGGATGACTAAGTGTTCATAGGAACCATCAAAGGTAATAAAAGATGCCAAAATCTTGTTTAAAGGTATATCTGCTGCACCCAGTGTGACGCTGTAAACCAAACAAATTAGTAGAAGCGTTAGTCCTATAACTAGACCTACTAAAGGTGATATTCGTGGTGTTTTCCAGCCTCTAGGTAATGTTGTAGTTGCTTTTGTCATGCTCTTGCCGTTGCTTGCAGAAAATTATCTGTTTTGGGAACTTGTTTTGAGCCTTTCATCATTTATGCTTTCAACAGTTAACTACTTTCTAAGCATCTAATTGATAATCTTTTTAGTAATTTATGAGTTATTAAATCATTCATCTATATGCTTGTGTAATTTTATTAATCAAGATCATACTTTAAACTTATTGCTATCTTTTTTCAACTGATTATCAAGAAAATTTTATTTTTTCTTGATATAATTTTTTTGATTAGGTTTTTAGTTTTTACACTAGCTATAATTCATACCCATGACCTAAACATAAGTAATTACACTATTGATTTTATGTTAAATAAGTATAAATAAATACTTCTAATTTAAAATTCCTAATTTTTAGTAATTAGGCGATCAAAACTTTGAGTAACTTTTGTTTCATAAAAAATAGCAACTATTTACACAGAGTTATTGATGATTTTCTTGCAAATAATTGTTTTGAATTTTAAAAAATAGAGTTTAAATATTCAATCAAACTTTTTAAAAGAGCAAGTCGCTAACTAAATATCTAACTTTCAGTGTCATGACTAACACAGTTTCATGCCAGGAGTTCTGGGAACAAGTTAAATCAGTAAAAGAATACACAGATATAGAGAATGAATACTCAGAAATTTTGTATAAATATTCACAATGGTTTGGACAGGGAAATATTTTAAATATTGAGCTACGGCAGGGATTTTACCTGACACTAGAAGATTACCAAGTAAATAAAAATATAACTATTGATTATCCAGAAATGGAACATCCCTTAGGATTTTATTTTCAAATCTCAGGCGGTATAAATTGTCGCCGTTACGGCTTAAATTGTGCTGGTAATAGCATCATATCAGGTAGTGGTTTTTTACCACAATTATTTCATGAGCATTTATCTTACGAGCCTTATAAAGCTGTTAAGGTGCATATAGAACCTGAAGTCTTCAAGAGATTTATGGGTTTTAATGATGCTATTCCATCCCAGATGAAACATCTATTTCGGAAACCAGACGAAAAGCATTACTTTCACAACGGTATCGTTACCAACCAAATGCAGATAGCTTTGCAGCAAATTAGCCAGTGTCCTTTTCAGGGTTTGGTTAAACGTATGTACCTGGAGAGTAAAATTCTGGAGTTAATAGCTTTGCGGTTACAACAAGATATTGAGGCAGAAACAATACATCGTTTTAGCCATACTTCAAAAAAGGGTTTAGTGGATAAGATTTACTATGCAAAGGATATTTTAGAATCCCGTATTGACAACCCTCCTTCAGTATTGGAGTTAGCGCAGCTAGTTGGACTTAATCATCATCAACTCAAACAAGGCTTTCGTAAAGTTTTGGGACACACAGTTTTTGGCTATTTGCATAACTTTCGGATGGAGCAGGCACGGTTACTTTTATCTGAAGGTAAAATGAGCGTAGCTGAAGTAGCAAATAGCGTAGGTTACGAGCATCTTGGTCATTTTGCGGGAGCTTTTAAGCAGAAATTTGGTACTACTCCTAGTGCTTGTTTGAAGGGGAAAATTTTTAAGTAGTCTCTAACTGTTGCACGACCTCAAGTGATAAACCTGTTAATTTAGCTACAGTTTCAGGGGAAATTCCTTCTTTAAGCATATTAACAGCAACAAGCCTAATCCCCTCTTCTCGTCCTTCTTCTCGTCCTTCTTCTCGTCCTTCTTCTCGTCCTTCTTCTCGTCCTTCTTCTCGTCCTTGTTTTCGACCCTCTTCTCTACCTTCAGCTATTATTGATTGATATATGACTGACTCACGCATAATATCTCTCCTAAGTAAACGTTGAATCACTTCTTCTTCTAATACTAGTCCAGATAAAAGAGCTGCTGATGCTGTAATATTACTTTGCGCTCTTCTGTCCCTGATTTGATCTATCTGAGTAGCCACTTGCTGTAATGTGTTGATTTTATCGTTAGTGTTACTTAAAGTTGCAAATGGCAGTAAGCCTGGAGTTTGCAGAAATATTTCCGTGGATTGCTCCCACAAACGGATTACTGCAAATTGATGCTGCAAATTGTCAATGGCAAAAGTTGTTTGATAAAAAGTTCGGATGTAGATTTAGTCAAATAAATTACTACTTGTCGCATTCGTTTTTGAGGGAAACGACGATATATGCGCAAGCGATAATCCGCCATACGAAAGGGAATAGCAACATCCGGCTGAGTTTGAAATTCGACGTGCAGTACGATTTCATCTGATTGCAGTAATATCAAGGCATCTGCACGGATGGGTTCAAGAGATAATTCTTTAGGGCTTAATTGGGTAAGAGTAATTGCTTCTCCTAAAAGCCAGGTGGCAAAGTCAGTAGGGAAATTTTCAGCAAGGAATTTGCAGATAATATCAAACATAAAGAGATTTTATTAGGTATAAAATTTATACCTCATCTTTTTGGGATAAAAACTCGCCCTCTAAGGATAGACTCCATTGTGACAAAAACTCTAAACTCTGCTTATCAACTTCTTGAGAAGTATTCTCTTTAAATTTTTAACTGAGTGCGGAGTGTGGGGAATGTTCCGGCTATTTTGGTTCTTGGGTTACAAGTGTGGAATAATTGCATTGTTTTTGCTTTTAGCTTATCCTGCAAAAGCTTCAGAGTTCAGGCAGGTTAGGGAGAAAAGAGAAATTCCTCACATCAGTGAGATTGAGCGTATTTTTAAAAGTGCAGATTTTCTAGTACAGTTGCCAGCAGCACCTCAAACAGCACCCTCATCAGAAGTGATACCAGTGACAGGAGTGAAAGCTAATCCTACAGACAAGGGTGTGGAAGTAATTTTACAGACTTCTGCTGCTGAGAAGTTACAAATCACAAATCGCAGCCAGGGAAATAACTTTATTGCTGATATTCCTGGCGCACAACTGCGGCTACCGTCTGGCGATGCTTTTACATTCCGTTCCCAAAAACCAATTACGGGAATTACTGAGATAACTGTCACAAATCTGGATGCTAATACTATCCGAGTTACTGTGACTGGTGAGGAGGGTTTGCCTGTTGTGGAGTTATTTGATAGTGATGAGGGTTTGATTTTTGGTTTGACGCCCACTGGAACTGCGGTGCAAAACCCCTCCCCTTCCCCTCCCCTTCCCCTCCCCTTGGTAAGGGGAGGGGAAGGGGAGGGGTCAGAGGAACCAGCAGCACAGCAGGATGAACCGATTGAGTTGGTGGTGACAGGGGAACAAGATGGTTATCGCGTGCAGGATGCGACAACAGTAACGCGCACCGATACACCATTGCGAGATATACCTCAATCGATTCAGATTATTCCTCAAGAAGTTCTGCGCGAGCAACGTACCGACACTTCTAGTGCGCTCATCAATGCCCCAAGTGTCCGCACTTCATCTCCTTCTAACTTTGATTCATTGCGGATACAAGTTCGGGGATTTTTTACTTCACCTACACTAAACGGTTTCAAAGACTCTTTATCTTCTAGCCTTGGGCCTGATCTTACTGGAATTGAAAGAATTGAAGTTCTCCAAGGCCCAAACTCTATTTTATTCGGTTCATCCTCGCCAGGAGGAACAGTCAACTTGGTAACGAAACAGCCATTGCGCAATCCTTACTACTTCGCCGAAGCAACCTTTGGTAATTTTGACTTTTACCGTGGTGAATTGGATCTTTCTGGGCCTTTATATGATGCTAAGAAAGTACTATATCGACTGAATGCATCGTACAGAGATCAAGGGTTTTTCATTGACTCTAGCAGAACCAGAAATCTAGTGATTGCTCCGGCAGTGAGTCTTGATCTAGGAGAGAATACAAAGCTGACGCTTGAGGGAATTTACAAGGATCTAGAGTTTGAAAAAATTAGTTTTGGCTTACCTGTAATTGGAACAATACTTTCTAATCCCAATGGTAAAATACCTCGCGATCGCAACGTTAATGAGGGAACCCTCTACGCTGAGGGTTCCAGAATGGGATACACATTAGAGCATAAATTTAGTGAGGATTGGTCATTAAGAAACGCTTTTCAATATAGTAGATACTTTTCTTCTTATGGCGATCCCGATGGAGCTACTTTTCCCACTGGACTTTTAGCAGATAATCGGACATTAGAGAGAGAATATTTCAATGCAGACTACGATCAGCGTGACTATAGACTTTCGACCAATGTGATTGGTAAGTTTGCAACAGGCTTAATCCAACATCAGCTACTGTTTGGCTTTGATTTAGGTAGACAAACTATCGATTCCAATGGTGTTAGTAGAGAGATTGCCCCACTTGACTTGTTCAATCCAATTTATGGACAATCGCCTGGGGCAATCATATCTGGATCTGAATATGATGACAATTCCTTGACAGATGAGCTTGGCATTATATTGCAAGATCAGGTAACAATTGCAAACAACTTGAAGCTACTTTTGAGTGGTAGATTTGATACTTTTACGCAAACTGACAGGAACTTTCTTGCCGACACAAAAACAAGTCAATCAGGTAACGCCTTTAGTCCCCGTTTGGGAATTGTATATCAGCCAATCGCGCCTATTTCTCTCTATGCCAACTACAGTCGCTCGTTCCAGCCAGCGATTGGTAGAGCCTTTGATGGCAGCGTCTTTGAGCCAACAAGGGGTACCCAATATGAAGTTGGGGTGAAAGCAGATTTGAATGACAGGCTTTCGACTACACTGGCTTTCTACGATATTACCCAATCTAACGTCCTAACCGACGATCCAGATAATATAGGCTTTTCTGTGCAAACTGGAGAACAGCGCAGTCAAGGAATTGAACTTAGTTTTGTAGGTGAAATTTTACCGGGATGGAATATCTTTGCCAGTTATGCCTACAACGATGCCCGTGTCACTAAAGATAATTCGATTCCAGAAGGCAACCGCGTGCAACGAACTACTCCTCATGCTGCCAGCTTATGGACAACCTATGAAATTCAACGAGGAAACTTGCAAGGTTTGGGGTTTGGTTTGGGACTTTTTTATGTAGGCGATCGCGCCGGAGATGCAGCCAATACATTTGAGGTACCAAGCTATTTAACAACAGATGCTACTATCTTCTACAAGCGAAATGGTTTCCGTGCTGCTCTCAATATCAAAAACCTCTTCGATGTGGACTATTTTGAAAATGCTTTCAGTCGATTGCGAGTTTCTCCTGGTGCGCCATTTACAGTGCAAGGAACTGTTTCTTGGACGTTTTGAAAAGTCAGTGTTTTCATGAAGAGGTTTCTACACCGTTTTATCTACCTGCTATGTCTGGGAATTGTGGCATTTATGCTTGTTTGTGCCTGTAGCCAAAGTAGCGAGCAAGATGTCACATCTCCAGCATCTTCAGCAGAAAACTGTCGAATCGTACAGCATACAATGGGGGAAACCTGCGTTCCACTCAATCCTCAACGAATTGTAGCTTTAGATATCCTCACTCTTGGCGACACCGTTGCTTTAGGTATCAAGCCGATCGCAGCAGGAATATGGTCTCCTATAGAAGGTACCATAGACGCCACTCCTCATTTAGCAGACAAAATCAAAGGAATTGCTTTACATAGGTTTACTAACCAGCCTGATTTAGAGAAAATTCTGCTACTTAAACCCGACTTAATTATCAGTGCTTCAGATCCCTCATTTCGAGGAATTTACAAGCAGTTGTCACAAATTGCTCCTACTGTATTGATTCCTTGGGCGGAAATTTCACGGGATTGGAAACAACATCTAAAAGAAACAGCCAAGGTTTTTGACAAAACAGAGGTAGCTACTCAACTGTTAAATGGCTATTACCAAAGGGTTGAAGAACTAAAGCAAGTATTAGAAACTTTGCAAAAAAATTCACAAAACAATCATATTCAGCCATTTTATGCATCATTTGCTTTTGTTAGTAATGGATTATATCTTGCCCAGCGAAACTCTTTTGCTGGCACAATTTTGAATGATCTCGGATTGCTTTCTCCTAAATTGTTGAACAATCTAGCCTTGCCAATTTCGGATGAAAGTTTGCCCATAATTGATAGCGATGTCCTTTTTGTTGGCTCTTACCAACAAAGCGATCGCTCTACTCTAGAGCGCCTTCAGCGTAAACCCCTATGGTCTAAAATTAAGGCTGTTCAGCAGAATCAAGTATATTTTGTCGATTTCCAAACTTGGTACGGCTTTGATTTTCTAGCGGCTCATGCTGTACTGGATGACATTGAGAAGTACTTAGTTAACACACCTAAAACTAATAGAAGGAAATCAGTGAGTATTGCAAAGATTGCGATAGTGAGGTAAGGGGGTAAACTTGTGAAAATACCTTTACATCGCTTTATTTCCCTATTTTTATTGGGAATTTTGATATTTACACTTGTTTTGGCTTGTAGCAATAGTTTTACTCAAAAGGTTACAAACTCAAACTCTAAAGTGCAAAGCACAGAGTGCCGAGTAGTACAGCATGCAAGAGGAGAAAGTTGTATTCCCCTCAATCCCAAACGAATTGTCACCTTGGATTTTAATAGCTTTGCAACTGTTCTTGCTTTAGGTATCAAACCGATCGCAACGTGGGTAACAACTGAAATAGAAGATGACTTTCGTTACTTTCAAAGTAAAGTAGATGGAATAGAAATTTTACGTAGTTCAAGTGGTCAAATTAATTTAGAAAAACTTGTATTACTTCATCCTGACTTAATTATTGTTATTTCCCATCCATTCTTTGAAGGAGTTTATAAATATGCTTCACAAATTGCGCCGACAGTAGTTCTGCCTTGGATAGAGCATAGAGGAAATTGGAAACAACACATCCAAGATGCGGCAAAAGTTCTTGAAAGAACCGAGATGGCTACTCAAATTATGAATGATTATAATCGCCGTGTTCAAGAGGTAAAGCAGTTACTGGTTAATAAAAAAAGGTCTCTTCGCATATCATTTGCTTATGTTGCTTCTGGACAATTAGTTATCACTCGTAAAAAATCTTTTGCTGGTGGAATATTGGACGATATTGGATTATTGAATCCAATTTTTGAAGAATCTCGTGATAAACATTTAGCGGATTTATTGATTTCTGAAGAACTCCTACCCAAAATTGATAGCGATATCCTTTTTGTTGCACCACTACGAAAAGGCGATCGCTCTATTATAAAACGACTTCAACAAAAACCTTTATGGAATAAGCTCAAGGCAGTGCAGCAAGAGCAAGTGTATCTAGTAGATTTTTCTGTCTGGCGTGGACTTAATATTCTTGCGGCTCACGAGATGCTCAACGATTTGTCTAAATATCTAGTAAGAACATATGCCTAAACACACGTTATTCGTCTGCAAATCCTGTCACCATTCTTCTGAAGAACGACCAGAAAATCCTCCATTCGATGGCACATTTTTACTTGACCAACTAAACACTTTATGCAGTGAAAAATTCCCAGATGATGAAGTGGAGATTCAAGCCGTCGGATGTTTATGGGCGTGCAGTCAGGGGTGTGTAGTAGCTGTATCTAATCCAGATAAACCTACCTATCTGTTTGTCAATCTTCTCCCAGAAGAAAGTACTGTAGCTTTACTAGAATTTATGCAACTGTATATCAAAAGTCGCAAAGGTAATGTAGCTTGGAATCAACTTCCTGAACTGTTGCAATCTGCCGTTTTTGCTCAAATTCCACAACCAAATGATACGTAATTTAATAACTTAAACAGGCATGATGTTATTCCATTACAGATAACACTGACTTTGGCAACAATTTATCTTTAAACCAAACGATTCTAGCTGGAACATCATTTATTTTGACGCCAGCTTTATCCAAATTTAAACGTTCGGAAATAGCCAAAATTAAATTATGACATTGAGCGCGTCTAACTTGAGCAAACTTTTTTTGTAAATATTCTGGTCGCCAATAACCGACAATTTCTAATAAGAAGCTACGCCCATCAGGATGTACTAACCGAAAATCGGGGATCATTACACTACCAGGAATAGGAATTAAATCAACTTCTCGCTCTAAAACCCATTCAGTTTTCAATAAATCCCACTTATCAGCAAAAGATGCTTCTAACATACTATCGTAAGGTTTTCCTGGAGGATAGTGAGATACTAAACCACAATCAGAATTGAGAGTAAAACGTCCTGTTTTCCAAGTTTCTGTATAAAAATCACGAACTTGTAGTGTAGCGGCAAGGCTCCATTTTGTGACGTGAAGTAAAGCAGGAATTAATTTAGCTATTGCCAAACCATAACGAGTACTTGGAGAGAATAAACTTGTCGGCCCATCAATTGTAATTGTAAATCCGTGGTCGGCATCTCCCTCAATATATGCCATCAATTGAAACAACTTGAGATAGCGGAATAAAAGCTTATATTCGCCAGGAACATTACGATGAGCATTTAACACTAACTGACTGGCTTTATAAAACACACCTTGCACTTGGGATAAATTGTAGCGATGTAATAATTTTGTTGCTGTAGGTGCATCAAAAGCAGTCAAAATTTTATTTTCTGCCAAATCAGCATATAATCCACTACTAACTTGTTCTGGTAAAACTTCACGCTCCAATTGTTGACTTAATTCATCAGCAATTTTACTTAAAGTAACTTTTGTTAACTCCTTGCTAGGAACAGACTTAGCTGCAAGTGCAAACACCCTTTCTCTTAACATCTGAGGTTCAAGTGGACTCACCACTTCAAACGTGCAGAAACTGCTTTTGAGAATATAAGCCAAACCCCGCTTCATACGATAATCAGGAGTGTCACCTTCTAATTCCAGTAACAAACGTTCAAGCGCACCTTGAGTTTTCCCTACCGCCTCTTGAAAAGAAGTAATAATTTCATTTGCTAACTCTAAATGTTTGTTGTCAATTTTCAATCTTTTTGGGATAATTTCCTCACCATTTTGACGGTGACTTAGTAAATCTGTTGGTAGCATCTAGAATTTTTTATAAACCACAAAGGACACAAAGAACACGAAGAGTAAGAAATCTTTCGTTCATTCCTCTAACTTATCTTTGTTTTGAGTTTTTTTATTTTCAGTAAAATAATTAAATTCTAACTGTTCCGCAGCACGATAACTTTTTTGCGGATTGCTTCCATAAACAACCTGCAAATTCCCTCTCTTCTCTTTCTTTTCTTCGCGCTCTCTGCGTCTTTGCGGTTCATTATTCTTTACCCCTCGCCTTCTTGCCGAAGTATTTTCCTCAGCTGTATCCTCAGCCACCACTTCATACAAAATCGCCTGCTTATTGTTATCTTTCCCCTTTCTTAACACTCTTCCCAACCTTTGAATATATTCCCTTGCCGATCCTGTCCCAGATAAAATAATTGCTACACTAGCGGCTGGCACATCAACTCCTTCATTCAAGACGTGAGAAGCAATCAAAGTTTTATATTCTCCTTCCCGAAATTTTGTTAATATCTCATGGCGTTCCTTGACAGGAGTTTGATGGGTAATCGCCGGAATTAAAAACTCACTAGAAATACGGTAAACAGTAGCGTTATCAGCAGTAAAAATCAAAACTCGTTCTGGATAATGTTTAGCAAGTAAATTTGCCAGAATTCTTAATTTGCCATCTGTACCTAAGGCAATTTCTTTTGCTTCTCTGTGCGCTAACATTGCTCTACGTCCACTTTGCGATCGCGCACTCATTTGGACAAATTTTTGCCAGCCTTGAATGCTTCCCAAAGAAATCTTGGCTTGCTGCAAAAAATCATTACGAATTTGAATTAATTGATTGTATTTTTGACGCTCGTGTTGTGATAATTTCACCTTTATTTGCACTACTTCATGCTCTGCCAGTGCCTTTCCCGCTAGTTCCTCAGCCCTTTTGCGGTATACTTCTGGGCCGATCAGAATATTTAAATCAGTGTGTTTACCATCACTGCGTTCTGGTGTAGCAGAAAGCCCCAAGCGGTAGGGCGCGATCGCATATTCTGCAATTACCCGATTAAAGTCTGTTGGCAAATGATGGCATTCATCAAAGATTATTAATGCATATTGATTTCCCAGCGCTTCTGCGTTGATTGCTGCACTATCGTAAGTTGCCACTAGTATTGGCGTTTTGTCGCGTGAACCACCACCTAGCAATCCCACTTCTGCATCAGGAAATGCCGCTACTAGATGTGCATACCATTGATGCATTAAATCTAGAGTTGGTACCACGATTAGCGTTGTGCGTGGCGTTACTTCCATCGCCATCTGCGCTAAATAAGTCTTTCCCGCAGCCGTGGGAAGCACTACAACTCCCTGCCTTCCCGCCAGTTTCCAGGCTCCTAAAGCCTCTGTTTGATGGGGATAGGGTTCCATTTGCATACTGGAAGTCAATTCCAGAGAAAAAAACGCCTTAGCTTCGTCAAGGAAATTGGTATTTTCTGCTTGCAGTGTTTCTACTAAAGCACGGTATTTCACTGCTGGAATGCGAAATTTTTCAACTCTATCATCCCATGTAGCATAATCCATCCAGCCTTTGCCGCGTGGTGGTGGATGCAAAATTAATGTACCGCGATCAAAAGTTAATGTGGGGGTGCGAGCCATTTTTCGCCTTTTCTAATCCTTTTCGGAATTAGGGATTAGGAATTGGGTACTGGGTATTAGGTATTGCCTTATGCCCATTCCTAAACATAGCTTAAAAAGTGATGATTAATTAAGGTAAACTGACATCTACATAGTTAAAATTTTTGGAGTCAAGTAGAGAACAAAGGGACAGGAGTCGCGTTCAAATACAGAACACAGATATATGTTAAGAGACTTTTCTTTGGTGAACGTGGTATCTTGAGACTTTGATTTTTAATTATTGATAACTGTTGATTTTTGACTTGATACATTGCAGTAATACTGCTTTATTTACAGAAATTTTGCAGGTAATAATAAAATTTAGGTTTTTTTGAACACAAACTTGCTCTTTAATTAAATTGAAATTTTTTTAATAAAAAGAAAATATAGATCCTTGATTTCTCCCCAGATTTAGGGGATCTATTGTCCTACAATCTTTTTTCTAGAACCTTGTAAAATAAGTTACAAATATGATAAGACTATTTAATCGGAGAACAGTGAGGTAAAATAAAGTTTTATTTATATCAAAAGTACTAGCAAAAAGTAAATCATAAATATTTTAGAATGCAATCAATCAGAAATAATTATGATAATCTTTTATATTGGATGTAAAAAAAAGAAATTTTTATGATTTGAGTTATTTTCTACCACTTTTGATAGATTTGTATATTCTATCTGTAGATAGATATAAACGTTTAATAATTCTTGCATACTCTATCTAAAGGAATAGATACAGCTACTTGCTGCACAGACAACTGACTTTATAAAATAAATATGTATAAAATACTATTTGTTACAGACTTTATCAGTAAAAACAAGTATATATTGCAAAATAGGTGTGTAGCGATCGCATTCTTTGACTAGATGAATTTGGCAATTGTTTTTTCAGCCATCTGCATCAAAGGAGAATCCGTTTTGAAAGGAGAAGCCTCCCGTTTTGCACCATATGCCCTGACGGTTTTGACTGTTGGTAGTACCTTACTACTAACGCTATTAATACAATCACTGCTAACGCCAAATGTTTTTCCATTATTTTTCGCAGCTGTGGCAATCAGTGTGTGTTATGGGGGTACTATGTCTGGGCTGCTAGCAATAGCTTTGTCTGTGTTCTCTTTTAGTTTTCTCGAACCAGTTTATTCGCTTTGGGGTTTTGGTGTAGAGAACGTCTTATATTTGAGTGTATTTGTCTTGGAAACCACACTGATTGGGCTGCTAAACTCTAAATTATGTACTGCCAAACAATACTTAGAAACAAGTTTGCAGCAGTTTCAAACCAGCGAGGCAAAATTTAGAAGTAGCGAAGAACGCTACCGCGCTTTTTTAGAGCAAAGTACAGAAGGTATTTGGTGCTTTGAACTAGAGCAACCGATTTCGTCAGACTGTTCTGAAGACGAGCAGATTCAGCATTTTTACCAATATGGTTATCTCAGAGATTGTAACGATGTGACAGCAAAAATGTATGGCTTTTGTTATGCTGAAGAAATTATTGGAGCTAAGTTAAAAGATTTTCTCATTGCTTCTGAACCGCAGAATATTGAATATTTGCGTAATTTTATCCGTTCTGGCTACCGCCTGATTGATGCCGAATCTTATGAGGTGGATCAGTATGGTAATTGCAAGTATTTTTTAAATAATCTTGTGGGAATTTTAGAAAATGGCATTTTAGTAAGAGCTTGGGGAACTCAACGAGATATAACAGAACGCAAGCAAGTAGAACAAGAGCGGGAAAAGTTACTAGCAAGTGAAAAAGCTGCACGTACCGAAGCGGAAACTGCTAATCGCATGAAGGATGAGTTTTTAGCAACACTCTCCCACGAACTCCGCACGCCCCTCAATGCTATGCTTGGTTGGACGCAATTACTTAGGAGTCGTAAGTTTGATGAGGCTACCACAGCAAGGGCGCTGGAAACAATTGATCGTAATACCAAATCTCTAACAATTTTGATTGAAGATGTTTTGAATGTATCGCGAATTATCAGGGGTACACTTTATCTTAATCTCCAGCCGATAGAATTAGTATCGATTGTTAAAGCTGCACTAGATGTAGTCAGCCCAGCCGCCACCGCAAAAAAAATTCAGATCGAATCTGAATTAGATCCGGCAGTCGGGGTAGTAATCGGCGATGCCAATCGCTTACAACAAGTAGTATGGAATTTGCTCGCTAATGCTGTGAAATTTACACCCCAAGCGGGAAAGGTGAATGTGCAAGTAAAACGCACAGATGATAGTGTGCAGATTTGGGTTCAAGATACAGGAGAGGGTATTTCTGCTGAGTTTTTGCCCTACGTGTTTGATCGCTTTCGTCAAGGCGATAGTTCCAATACGCGATCGCATGGCGGACTAGGATTAGGATTAGCAATTGTCAGGCATTTGGTAGAATTACACGGTGGCGTAGTCTCTGCTCATAGCCCAGGAATTGGACAGGGAGCGACGTTTATTGTTCATCTGCCGATGTCAGTTGTTGATGTGAAGGTAAATTCATCACAGTTGCTTTCACAAACTAAAGGGGAGCAAATCAGTCAAGAGCGTGTCCCTTTTTTGAAAGGCTTACGGGTACTGGTAGTAGATGATGAGGCAGATACTCGTGAGTTGCTGTTAGCTATTTTGGAGGAGTATCGAGCAGAAGTGGTGGCAGTTGCTTCTTCTGTTGAGGCTTTAGATACACTGCCATATTTTCAGCCAGATGTGATCGTCAGTGATATTGGGATGCCTCAAGAAGATGGTTACACACTGATTCAAAAAGTGCGATCGCTTCCTCAAAAGCAGTGGCGAAGCACTCCTGCGGTGGCATTAACAGCTCATGCAACAGCAGAAGACAGAGCAAAAGCATTGTTGGCAGGCTTTCAGTTTCACGTTCCTAAACCAGTAAATCCGACTGAATTAGCTGTGGTAATCGCCAACCTTGCCGGGCGTACAGAAAAAATTGAAAATTAGAAATGCTAAAAAAGTGATTTATTTTCTCTGCCTTAGCGATCACTTATCGTCTGCGTAGAGAAAAGTCCCCAGATATGCGATGTCTACAACCTCACCTGCCTTATTGTTCAAGACACGAATTAAAATGAACATAGCGTGTTCTTGGTTTGGAAAGTGTCTGAGTCGTCTGTTTCCCTTCGCGATCGCTATCTTGCCCTCATCGATGAAATTGTCGAAACTACCCTCAAAGGTAAGATTAGTTCTGTCGAACAAGTGTATCAAATGCTGCTCAAAAGTGTAACGGTGGGGACGGGAGAAATTTTTGAGTTGGCGTTGAGCGATCGCCTAAATGCTATTCAGCAGCAAGTAGATACAGAAAAAGACGAACTTAAAAAAGCAAAAGCCACCCGTACTCTAAGAGCAATTAAGACAATCCAAAGTCAATGGCAACGTGCTGAAGAACAAAATAAAGCTACAGAAGCTACAGCTACTGCCATTAAGGAGATTACTACAGTTCCAACAGGAGAGCGCCTCGCTGCCTTTTTGCGCGTTACCGATTCCAACCGCAAGCATCCCCTGACTTTACAACAAATTCAACAGTTGTCAAAATCTTTACAACAATTTGCTCAAGCAGATGAGGATTTTCAGTACATCGCCGATGGCATCACTCGTGGTATGACTGCTTGGCAACGACTCCAAGAACATCTCGTCAGTTGGATGTACGAACAGAGCCAGGATTCCTTAGGATTTGGTGGCATACCAGGAGAAAGCGGGCCTTGGGCAACTTGGGCAAAGCAAACCAATAGTGAGTTACCCAAGGCACTACTTCGCACTTTAGCAATGGAGGAATCTATCATTGCATTTGCCGAACGGCAGCGCAATATCAACCTCAGTGACTGGGTAGAAATAACATTAATATTACAATTTTTGCAACGGGGATTAGTTCACTGGTTTGACCAACAACCATACAACGTTAAAGCTGGATCGAAACTATCTATTTCCACTTTTTTAACTTTTGCTGTGATTTGGAGTCAACTGGCAGATGGTTTTGGTTTAAGTACAATTTATGGTAACGCCGCTTCTCAGGTAATGTTGCAAATTTTGCGAACATTTTCTCAACGGCAGTATTTTCCTTTGTATGGCGGTATTTTTGCCTCCTTTGCTGGTAGCTACTTGCGGGATGCGCTAAATTATCTGGACGAGCCTTTACGTCGAGTCGAGGGAACGCAAGAAAAAGCGCGGATTTTGACACTTTTAGGCTATTCGCAACGGGCATTGGGGCAATATGATCGCTCGATTAATTTTCATCAGCAAGCGTTGGAGATGGCACGCAATGCAGGCGATCGTCCTTGTGAAATTGCCAATCTCAACCATCTGAGCCGTACTTGCGTTGCTCAACAAAACTACTCTGAAGCCATAGATTACAGTCAAAGAGCATTAATTCTGAGTAGACAAACAGGCAACAGAACCGGAGAAGCTTATGCCTTGGTTAACTTGGGTTACAGCGAGGTTATGCAGGCACAGCAGTTGCAAGAGTTAGAACCAGAAACTTATGAAATGGCAATTAACTATTTGCAACAAGGTTTAAGGTTATCAGAGCAATTAGGTGATGTGCAAAGTAAAGCTTTATGTTTGAGTAGTTTAGGCATTGCATATTTAGTCATTAAACAACCAGAAAATGCTATTAAAAATTTAGAAGAAGGTTTTAGAACAGCACAACTTGCTGGTGATTTATATCTACAGGGATTAAATTTAGCAACTTTAGGTGAAGCAAATTACAATCTCGCAAGTTTTGAAAGAGCAATTTACACTGGCTGTTTGGGGATGTATTTGTTAAACCAAATAGCTTCCCAGGAGTGGCTTAAACCTGCGGGATTACTGACAATTTTGCAAGGACAATTGGGTACAGAAGCTTTTCAAAATACTTTGCAACAAAATCGCCAGAGAATTATTTCTGTGATTGGTGTAGATGGATATGATTACATTCCGCAATTGTTAGAAGAATATAAGCGGGAAATGTAGGGATAGATTTTTCTGCCGAGAATTAATTTGAAGTTGAAAGAAGTTTGGTAGCGAAGTATTGTATTTATATTGAAATATCAAAAATCCTCCTTTAATTAACGCACTAAACCATCAAGAATGGTGCGTCACGAACTCTGTTCCAACGCACCCTACAAATTCTACTGTTGTTCAACAATCAATATAGTAATCCTATATTACGGAGATGATGAATTATCTTGATTGCTGTTCTCAGTAGGAGAAGAATTACTATTAGGTGTTAACTCTGGAGAAGGTGTAGCTGTAGTACCAGCCTCTGTATTGGAATTTGATGGTGATGTTGGAGTTGTTTGTCTAGCCGCAGGTGGTTCGGGTGGAACGGTAATATTGATATTAGGTGGAGTGGGAGCGGTTGTAGATGAATTATTTTGTCCGGGAACAGGAACTAGAACCGGAACTTCTCTAGTTCTTTCCACAGGAACAGGAACTTCTGTGGTTCTTTCAATAATTGTAGTTTGGGGTTGAGGTGTAGCTGTTGTTGGTGTCACAGTCACAGTTGGTGTGGCAGTATCATTAACTGCTTCATCGCGTTGGATGAAATACCAAATGCCAATGCCTGTCAACCCTGCTAGTAAGGCAAGCAACAAGCCCAAGAATAAACCACGAGCAGTATTGTCATCATCTCGTTGTGCTAATCTCTCTTGTTGGTAATCACG
Organism: Chlorogloeopsis sp. ULAP01; assembly: GCF_030381805.1. Lineage (NCBI taxonomy): Bacteria > Bacillati > Cyanobacteriota > Cyanophyceae > Nostocales > Chlorogloeopsidaceae > Chlorogloeopsis > Chlorogloeopsis sp. ULAP01. Next base: position 334,368 of record NZ_JAUDRH010000008.1, on the reverse strand, counting down.
CTCAGATACACGCCCGTGGACATAACCGCTTTGGTAGGAGTTAGAATTTACTCCTGTATTGTCAACTGTTTCAGTAGTTCGCGTTACATTGGTGTGAAGATTTCCGTGAGTGTCAGTGTAACTATCTTGCTGAACTTCACGGTAGCTTTTGTGATCGTTTGGATTAGTCATAGGTGTTGTTTTAAATTCCTAAGTCAAGTAAGAAATGTAGAGCTAAATAGCATTAAAGGTTTTCTAAGTAAAAACCCAGTGATTGTATTCCCTGGTGTTATTTAAAACTTTTATCTGATGTATGTTTAGAATAACTTTTAGAATTGTATGAACGTTTCTATCTAAAGAAGTGATATCTACTTCCCCCAAAAGAAAGATTGTCGATTGTAATTTAATTAATATAAGAATCTGGTTTGATTTTGAAATTATGTATGCGTGTTAACGTCAGCGTCAGGCAATATTATCAAGGGTTTGTGCGTTCCCAACTCCGTTCTAACGCACCCTACAAATTCTAATTTTTCAACAATCAAGTATTAATCATATATCAGGATATTAAGCGTCAAACAATCACAGTTAAAGTACTAAGATAAAGTTTGTTACCTAATTTTTTAAAGCTAAGATAAATTTGGAGTGATTAAGTCAAATAATAAGAAGCGATCGCCTCTTTTGTGCAACCAAGAATCAGGCGATCGCTTTTCGGTTTAAGACACTTAAAAATTACGCTTGAGAAGTAAATTCCATTGCTACACCATTCATGCAGTAGCGCTTTCCAGTCGGTGCAGGGCCATCATTAAACACATGACCAAGATGTCCTCCACAACGGCTACAATGAACTTCAACCCTAGTCATAAAAAATGACTTGTCTACGGATGTGGCAATAGCCCCTTCAATGGGTGCATAAAAACTTGGCCAACCAGTACCGCTATTAAATTTGGTTTCTGCCGTAAACAATGGCTGTCCGCAACCAGCACAGACGTAAGTACCTTTGGCATAATTTTTATCTAGTGGACTAGTGCCAGCCCGTTCTGTACCGTGTTTCCGTAAAACACGGAACTGTTCTGGTGTCAATGTTTGACGCCATTCTTCCTCAGTTTTGTTAACTTCAAACTTCTCAGGATTAGAAGTTGTCATAACTCGCGCTCTCCTAGTTAAATAACTTGATAACCACACTGCACTCACTGTGGCAGCAGCAGTTACTAAAAGATTTCTTCTTTTCATCTTCCATTATTTATTAAGTTTTATAAAGTTAACAATTAAGCAAGCCGTATAACTTTGATAGGGATTGCCTCACTTAGTCAATATAATGAATGCTGAAGCTAACTCTAGGCTGAGAGTTGCATTAAAATTGGCTAAGATTACGCGATCGCACCCCAGGTATTCTCCACAACTGAGTGTAAACTGATTTGGGTTAGAACTTTTGCATTTATATATGCCAAGTTTAAACTAAGACAGCCATTACCCTGATCGCATGAGATTTTAGGTGATTAAAGCCCATAACTTAATTTATATGTCTTACTATTTTAAGTTGGATTGCTAATAGTTATCAGCAACTCACTGTTGCATTAAGTCCACCTGTGAAACACAAGCAAGTAATAACTTCCTCACTCAAGCAAAAGAAAGTGTCAAATTAACTATTTCGTATTGTCCAAAATGGGAAGTATGGCTTGATTGAGAAAACTGGGAAATATTTATTTGGAATCAAACAAATTAGACAATTTAGCGACCATAGGAATTATCTCATACTCAATAGTGAAAGCATATAGATAGCGCGGTAGATAGGGCGATCGCATAGAGTAAAAAATTATTTTCCCGCGTATTCTTTAAATTATTAACAAAATTAGCACATAATTACATAAAACCAACCTCCACGGAAACTTAACTTATGCCCCAGGAGATTGCTGTCGAATTTCGTAATGTCGCCTTTAGCCGCAACCATCGCCCCCTAGTATCAAATCTCAATTTCAGTATTAGTCGAGGAGAAGCGCTGGTATTGTTAGGACGTAGTGGTAGCGGTAAAACCACGACAATGAAGTTAATCAATCGCCTGTTTACACCAACCCAAGGTGAAGTTGTATTTGATGGCATTCCGACAACTCAGTGGAATGAAATTCAATTGCGGCGCAAAATTGGTTATGTCATTCAAGAAACTGGTTTATTTCCCCATTTCACAGTTGAACGCAACGTCGGTTTAGTTCCCTCTTTGGAAGGTTGGAAACCTAATCAAATTAAAAGCCGGGTATACGAACTTCTGCATTTGGTTGGTTTAGAGCCAGCAAAATTTGCCCAAAGATATCCTCACGAACTTTCAGGAGGGCAAAAGCAACGAGTTGGTGTCGCAAGAGCGCTAGCCGCAGATCCACCTGTATTATTGATGGATGAACCTTTCGGCGCACTCGATCCGATTACACGGTTAGAATTGCAACAAGAATTTTTAAGGTTACAACAAGAATTAGGCAAGACAGTTGTTTTTGTGACTCACGATATTCAAGAAGCGTTTATTTTAGCTTCGAGAATTGGTTTAATGCATGGAGGAGAATTAGTGGTGTTGGGGACACCAGAAGAATTTATGCGATCGCGAAATCCAGAAGCTCTTGCTTTTGTGCAATGCTTAAAATCTTTCGCCCTATGAATATCAGTAATTTTTTCTTAATCAAATATGCCCCAGAAATTCTTGCACGCACATTAGAACACTTGCTGCTAGTTATAATTGCTATTGACATCGCTATTTTGATAGGCATACCATTAGGTGTATTAATTACCCGCCAAAAATCTTTGCGTCAACCGATTTTGGGGATTGCTAATATTTTTCAAACTATTCCTAGTTTGGCGCTGTTTGGCTTACTTATTCCCGTGCCTATAATTGGTGGTATTGGTGCTACTCCCGCAATTGTTGCCCTGGCTCTATATTCTTTATTACCTATAATTCGCAACACTTACACTGGTATTGCGGGTGTAGATCCGGCGATTCGAGAAGCTGGGCGCGGTATGGGGATGACGGATCGACAATTACTCTTACAAGTAGAAATTCCTTTGGCGATGGGAGTAATTTTAGCGGGAGTGCGAGTGGCAACAGTGATAGCGATCGGTGTTGCAACTATTGCTGCTGCTATTGGTGCGGGTGGTTTAGGGGAGTTAATTTTTCGTGGCATATCCACAGTGAATGATCAATTAATATTAGCTGGTGCGATTCCAGCAGCAGTGATTGCTTTAGTCGCTGATTTAGGAATTAGTTGGATAGAAAAACAATTGAAAATTAAAAATTAGGGTGCGTTACACTACGTTAACGCACATTCATAATTTTAAGAAGTGACAAACCACAAAGGACACATTAGAAGCGGAGCGGCTACTTACCCTACGGGAAGCCGGGCAAAGCCCGTCTACAGAAGCCACTACTCTACCTTGAAGCCGGACTACGTCCGTCTACGTGTCTACCCGTAAGGGTAGGACACAAAGAATAGAGATATTAATAGAGATCAATGAAAAAAATTTTTATATTTTTCCTTTTAACTTTTACTTTAGTATTTGCAATTGCTAGCTGTCAAACCAGTAACAATAGTGGAGGTAGTGGTAATATTGTTGTTGCTTCTAAGGGTTTTACCGAACAAGATATTTTAAGCGAACTTTTAGCACAGCAAATCGAGGGAACAACTAATTTAAAAGTTGGGCGTCGCCGCTTTACTAGTGCCTTAGTTACTCATCAAGCTCTTGTTGCTGGCAAAATTGATGCCTATGTAGAATACACAGGTACAGCTCTTGTTGGGATTTTGAAACAACAAGGAGTTAAAGATCCAAAAGTTGTTTACGAACAATTAAAACAAGCTTATGCTCAGAAGTTTAATTTAGAAGTGATGGCACCTTTGGGTTTTGAAAATACATTTGCCATGATAATACGTGGTGATGATGCAAGGCGCTATCAACTTCAAACTCTTTCTGAAGCTGCTCAATATACGCCCCAGTGGCGTGGTGGTTTTGGTTATGAATTTATGGAACGAGAAGATGGTTTTCCAGGATTAGCTAAAACTTATGATTTACGCTTTGCCAAATCTCCCCGCCTCATGGATTTAGGGTTAATATACCGAGCGCTACTGCAAAAACAAGTAGATATGATCAACGGTAATTCCACTGATGGGCAAATTTCCCGCTTAGATTTGGTCATATTAAAAGATAATAAACAGTACTTTCCCCCTTATCAAGCAGTACCAATTGTGCGTCAACAAACATTACAAAAGTACCCTGAATTAAGGAAAGCCATATCTCAACTTGAAGAACGTGTTACCGCTCAAGAAATGCAAAGACTAAATTATTTAGTAGAAGGAGAATTACGTGATATTAAAGAAGTTGTATTGGAGTTTCGTAAATCTAAAGGTTTAGTATGATACGTAGAAGACAGATGGCAGAAGGTAAAAAGCTGTTTCACCCATTTTCTAGGAGTTATTATTTTACATTTAATTTCTTTTTATCTATTTATATTAATAATATTTAAATGGAAATAATATATGAAAAAACATTTACGAAATCCAATTAAATTGCCTACAAAAATTATTGTTTTAGGCATTTTTTTTGCTGGAAATAATATCTATGCTCAGACGATACCTGTATCATCAGACTTGATTGATTTCACGTCTTCTCAAGGTGAAAAGCTATTAATTGAAAGTCGTTCGCGACAAGATTTCTTTCCTCTCAGTACGCAATTTTTGACACAAAACAATCAAGCATATTGTGGAGTTGCTAGTAGTGTGATGGTGTTAAATGCATTGGGAATACCGTCACCAGAAGCTCCCGAATATAAGCCTTATCGCATATTTACTCAAGAAAACTTCTTTAACAACGAAGCAACTCGAAAAGTCATAGCTCCTCAAGTTGTCGCTCGTATGGGAATGACATTAGAACAGTTAGGTAAATTATTAGCAAGCCATCAGGTAAAAACACAGGTTTATCATGCTGGTGATACTACTATAGAAGAGTTTCGCAAACGCGCTGCCAAAAATTTAAAACAACCAGGAAACTTTATTGTAGTTAACTATTTACGTAAAGAAATTGGACAAGAAAAAGGTGGCCACATATCACCAATAGCAGCTTACAATGAGCAGACAGATAGATTTTTAATTTTGGATGTTTCTCGTTATAAGTATCCACCTGTTTGGGTAAAAACAGCAGATTTATGGAGGGCAATGAACACTTTTGATTTAGTATCTGGTAAAACACGTGGATTTGTAGTTGTCAGCAAAAATTAAACAATAAGTTAATTTACTTGTGCCATCTGCCTTTTCTTAACTAATACGGCAATATTTCTCAGCAATTCGTAGTATAACTTCTAAACTTCGTTCGACATCGACATCAGTAGTTGACCAACACGAAACACTAATTCGCATGGCGGTTTGCCCTTGCCAAACTGTGCTACCGCACCAACAAGTCCCCTCGGCTTGAAGCTCGGCGATGATCTGATGGGTTGTTTGTGAGCTTCCAAAAGATACCAAAACTTGATTTAACACCACATCGTTGAGAATTTCATATCCGGCAGCTTTCAATTCCTTGGCAAATCTTCTAGCATGGCAACAGGTTCGCTCAATTAAATCTGCTAATCCAGAACGTCCGAGCGATCGCAACGCAGCCCATACTTCTACACCGCGAGCGCGCCTAGATAATTCAGGTGTGTAATCTGAGGGATTGCGCTGATCGGTGACAGTAGGCAGAAAATCGGCAGTAATCGCCATCGCTGCTCGCAAAGCTTTAGCATCACGAACAAACGCCAATCCACTGTCATAGGGTACATTCAACCACTTGTGGGCATCTGTCGCCCAAGAGTCTGCATTTTCTACTCCTGTAGTGAGGTGCGCCAACGATGGAGCTGCACCCGCCCAGAGTCCAAACGCGCCATCTACATGCACCCAGGCTCCCAATTCTCGCGCACGTTCGCAAATCGCTGCCACTGGATCGCACGCGCCCGTATTCACATTTCCGACTTGGGTACAGATAATTGCAGGACGAGATAAGCTGGGAATGGCTTCCGGACGCATCCGCCCTTGAGCATCTACGGGAACTTTCACAACTCGGCTTCGACCTAGCCCCAATAATCCCAACGGTTTCAATACACTTGGGTGTATCTCCTCACTGACGGCAACCGTTATGGGTGGCGCACCAAACAAGCCATCTGCATCTACATTCCAACCCTCTTGTTTGAGTACGGCATGGCGAGCCGCAGCTAAGGCTGTAAAGCTAGCAACGGTTGCACCTGTGACGAAGGCACCACCACATTCTGGGGGTAAATGCAGTATATCTAAAAGCCAACGTAGAGCCACTTGCTCTAAAAAGGAAGTAGCAGGAGTGATTCGATAAAGTCCACAATCTTGATCCCATGCTGTTGCTAGCCAATTAGCTGCTATAGTTACAGGCAGAGAACCACCATTGACAAACCCAAAAAAACGAGGCCCTGCTATTGCCATTGTTGCAGGTGGAACGATTTGATCGAGCTTTTGTAAGACGAGTTCAGGATCGACAGGCTCATTGGAAAGGGGTTCATCTAACTGAATGAGGTTGGCGATCGCATCTTTTGTAGGAGCAACTTGACGAGTGTCTAAGCCTTCAAGATAGCGAATAGCGTATTCAGTCGCTGTTTGCAGGATTTTTCTGATGTCTTGGTTCTTGCCCGTATCGAGATCAACAATCATTATGCTACTCCACTATTAATTGAGTTAGTGCGATCGCAGTTGCGGTAGTTTCATCCTTTGTTATGCAGAGATATTTAGTGTTTTGAGGATGCTTTGTTTAATGTGCGAATTAATTCTGTAGTTCTTTAGCAAGCTGATTGGCAAATCTTCTGCTCCGGATATTGTAGTGATACACTTTGGAGAACCGCACCTACACTGAAATGGCCTAACCATCCTCCATTCTGTAGAAGGATAGAAAAATGTTATTTCCTCTCCCACAGCAATATCACGTTCTGCAATAATTTGCTTGTTGGTAAGGTCTACAAAGGAAGTTGGCGAACAAGAGTGATTCATAGCCGCCAACAATTCGTCTAAAATATGTTGGTTGAAATCAACTTGAACAGTTAAAAAATTTTGAAGACTAAAAACAAAGTTTATATTTTTGATGACTTGACCTTTCTTGATCGCAACGTTAGCAACTGTCTTGCGATCACAATCTTGATTGCCAACAAATTTGTAATATTCTAGTATTTGCTGAACCATAATTCTTGAAAAATACTGGTAAAAAAATGGTGTATAAAGATAGAAAGATAGAAAGTTTTAACTAGTAATTTAATTTTTACTCTCCTGTATTATTTAGTCTCTATCTGAGCTTTTTCAGGTAACCATGCTTCTGGAATAAAAACTTGTTCACGGAAAATATTCCGTATAAACTTCGTATAAAACGACAAGTAAGAGGAATCTAAATATCGAATCTTTGGCTTTATATAACTGTGTAGTTCCGCCAGTCTATCACCAGGTATATTAGGAAGCCAATGATGCTCAACATGATAATTATTGCCATCTGTAAACCACACTGCTAATTTACTAGCTGTAATAGTTCGTGTATTTACAGCAACATCTGCCACACTTCGCTCACATCCTATATGTTCGGGCAGTTCAATCAAAGCATAAGTTGGAGAGGCAAATATTAATGGTATTAGCCAGATTTTCAAAAAAATTGTTGTTTGAAATCCTATTGTAATAGCTAAAATTGAAAATAGAAAAAGAGTCATTAAGCGGTATTCATCTCGAATTTTTACTTCTGCGTTCGATATTGTGTTAAAAACTTCTAAATCTTCTCCTTTGATTGTTTTATATAACCTTACAGCTACATGACGATAGTGAGGTAATAGCAGAAGAGGGATTAAGATTTTTGGCGACTTTAGTGAGCCGCAGTCATAATTAAAAAATTCCTTATCTTCTGAACTTCCAAGTAATTTATGATGCCTGAGATGACTATCTTGATAGTCAGAAAAGGATACTAACATAGGTAAACCTAATAAGAATCCTATAATTCGATTCCATTGTTTACTATGAAAAGCCGTATTATGAACGCACCGATGCTCTAATACTGCCGCATGAGTATACATCAGTCCTAAAAAGAACATTGCACTCAATGAAATTATGTCTTTAAAACTTAGAATTAGAGTTACTGAGACAGCACTCAGACAAGTAAATACTAAAATTTTTACTAAGAACAAATCTTGTCTTATCTCTGTCAATTGACTTAAGTTAATGTCGGTGAACTCACCTATTTTTAGTGTAGTCATAATCTCTTTTAATCAAATTTGGCGTTAGAAGTTAAACAATTAAAAATCAACTAAATTGAATAATTTACAATACTTGTGACTGAAAATTTTACAAATAATGACCTTAAATAGTTAACTTTGATTGTCATAGTCTACTTATTTATGATTTGAGTTATGAAATATATTGTGTAATTATTTATAGAATATTGAATAAATTATTGCTTGATATTTTCTTGTTTGTCTTCTGTAAAATTACAGACATGATTTTTATTTTTAGCAAGAATAAAAAGTTTAAAACTGAAAGCAAATCTACTGGAGAATCTACTTTGTTTTTTGGTTATATAGACTTAACTGATACCAGAAAGTAAATATTTTGATGTCTCTTGACTTAGTAGTGCTAATTCAAGAGTGACTAAAATTTGTAATAGTGAAAAGACAAATTTTTACTTTGGTTAAGCTAACTGAACAATAACCATGGAATTTATACTTATAAGGTTTAATTCAGAAATACCAATATTTTTTGCAAATACTAGGTAAATTTTCTCCTAATGTTTTAGCATTTGACTTAATTAAAATCAAACAGAATAAACTCTTAAATTTCTATATCATAAAATTTCTAGTAAATATACTGGATTCACGCCAATATTCAAATTAACTTGTATCCAATTAATTGTTTTAATTAATATCTAAGCAGAAAGAGCCAAAAATAGTGCCATCACCTACTCTAAACTTTTTGTACTCATTCTATTCTCAAACAAATCAACCACAATAGACACCGATAAACACTGATAAAATCTTTGTCCATCTGTGTTTATCTGTGTTTGATATTAACCTAGCTCCTAATTTTTGCAAGAAATTCCTTGAACACTTTTCCATCGAACTTAAAATTAGAGATAAATATTTTTCGTTAAACTAAAATTTTGTCATTATTTTTCTGACTGACGTAGCAAGGTTCTAAGTTCTCGCAACATTTGACTGGTTCCATCGTCAATGGCTTTTTGTACCAGTCGGGGAATAAGTTCTGTTATGAGTAAATCGGGAAAAGTGGGACTAAAAGCAGATTCTACGTAGTTGCTAGCTTGGAGGATGTAAATGGTTAGCTGATGCTTGTTGTAAATCCACACTTCAGGAACGCCCAGGGCTATGTATGCGTTGAGGGTGGTTTTTGAAGTAACATCAGATTCAATGGCCAAGTCTGGAGGAGGACAAACGTTCAAGTCCATTTGGGTACATCCTTTTACCTGGCTGGTGTTTTGGATATAAAAGCAGGTATCTGGTTCTACGCCAGCAATTTCTGGGCGTTTAAAGGTAGTCGAGCCAAAATCTTCCCAGTTGCGTCCTTGGATTTCTAGTATTGTGGTGATGTAAGCAATGATGCGATGAAGACGCTCATGTAATGCTAACGGGGATATGATTTCTAGGGTGCCTCGGTAGTATGCGATGCGAGTGTGACGTTTTTCTCCTAAGTCAGCGAGAATTTGCTCAAAGTCTTGCCAGGATAGGTTATGAATGGCGATTTGGCTACCGGGAGCCAGTTCTATGGCTTGGATGGGTATAGTTACCGTCATTCTGTTATCAACCTTAGCTGCGCTGCTATTTTTTCAATTTTGACGCGCCATTCTCGTGCGAGGAGTTTTTCTGTTTTAGCGATCGCCTAATGTTCTCTCCAGTTAACAATCGCTCCCCCGTATTGTTCTTTACGCACGAGTCATGGAAGAATAAAACCACTCCAGGCACAGCGAGCACGGAAGAATAAGTATGAGAGGTTATAGAACCCCGACTTTTTCAAAAATTCGGGGTTCTGAACGCTAACTACTGGCTTTATATTCCCTTCTGCCCTCTGCCTCCTACCTTCTTACCTTCCCGCAGTTCGCTCGCCATAATGCAGCAGTCTTTCGATAGTTGCAAGACGATTTTCCCAAACTTTGACTTGATAGGGATTATCTAAGGCTTGTAGGCGCATCCATATCCGAAATTGAGACTGGAAGCGAGCAATAGAGGCTTTTGCTGCTTGCAATTTACTAGCATTTGGCTTGGCAGCGAGTTGATTTAAAGCATCTTGTAAAACTTCTGCTTGGGTGTTAAATTCCGAAATGATCGTGGCTGGTAATCGCAGTTGGCGATTTTGCCTGACAAAGTTCCATTCAGCCAGCAAAACTGCGTAACGAGCGGCAGCAGTTTGAAAAGGCTGGCGCAGAGGAGTCGGTTCTTTTGGTGTAACTTTTTCTCTGCCTTGGGTGCGACTAAAAACTTTTTGTAAGTCGTTGTGAAAATTTTCTGCTGCAAATAGAGCATAACCGCTAATTGGCAAGTCTCTAACCAATTGAATTTGATCAAATGCTCCAATAGTGGGTAAAGAAAGCAGACGAATTCCTGGTACTAACAGAGCAGAGCCTAATTTTGATGAAGCAATCCAAGGCTGTGCTAGTCGCTCAAAGCTAAAGGTATCTTGAGCATAAGTCATGGGAATGATTAAATCTACATCACCACGCCTTGCCCAAACTTCCCAATGCTGCTGAATTTTTTGAATCCGCTCTTGTTCTTTGAGGGGAAATACTGCTGCCGACAAAATTAAGTGCGATCGCTTGGAGCGCAATTGCTGTGATACTTGAGCAACAAAGCTATTGACTTGCTCGGTACGAAATTGAGTCCACTTTTGCCAAAGTTCTTTTTGGCTGGGAGAAATATTGACTGGATCTACACCTGTCAGTTGCTGAAATTGCTTCCTAGCTGCTTGCCCATAACCGTAAGTTCTTCCGGCTGCCTCGTCTTGGAAGGGGTAACGAATGTAGTCTAAATGCAAGCCATCGACTTTGTAGCGGGTGACAATTTCCTCATATAACCGAAGTAAATATTGTCGTACCTGGGGATTGGCTGGATCTAAGAAAGGTTTGCCCTGCCCTAGTGGTATAGTTTGCCCACGTTGATCGTAGCCAGCCCAATCAGGAAAAGCAGCTAGGATTGGCCCTGGGTAATCTGGTTTAATATTGAGAATTTGATTGTGACGTTGATTGCCAGCCGCAAAAGTCCAAACCCAAGCATGTAATTCCATGTTTCGCTCATGGGCTAACTTCACTGCTGCTGCCAGTGGATCCCAACCGCGAATTAAAGGATTTTGCTGTGGTGCAACGTGACTAGGATAAATGGTGTAACCAGCGTTGACTGTTTCAAAAAATACTGTATTGATTCCTGCTTGTGCCAAGCGATCAAAAATTTGGGCGAGCCCTTGCTCACTTCTAGCACGGACAATTGTACCTCGATCTAGCCAAATCGCCCTGATTTCTGGTTGAGCGATTCTCCGATCTAGGGGAAACAATTGCCACAAGGTAGCTTTTGCTTGCACCCAGGATGAGCGGGCTTGAGCATATTTTTTATCTGCTATTAGCTGTGGTAAGTTTTTTGCTATTTCTCGTACTTGGGTAAGACTTTGGTTGATATCGGAAAGCGCAATATTAGTTTTAGTGGAGGCTAACTGTACCTGCCGTTCCTTGGCAGCTTGGAAGTTATCATTGTAGGCAGCAGCAGCTAAATTGGCGCTTTCGACTCGATTGATCAGATTTTCTAACTGTTGCTGGAGAGCGATCGCCTCAGTGCGACTAATGGGTGCATTCGAGTTGGGTTCGACTTTTAAATTTAGTCCTTGTTGAAGTTGATCGATAGCTTCATCAGCAGGTTGTAAGGCATTGGCAGAAGCAATGGTAGTGCTGACTCTCTCCTTAGAGGCTGCCTCTACGGAGGTATAACAATTTGGAGAACCTCCTGGTACTCTACCAATGTAACCAGAAGATACATCTGCATGACGGTTGAGAGCAGCTTGTAACCAAGCAGTATCTGTCTTAGATGACGAAACAGCATCTACTCCCCAACGCCATCCCAACAGGGTAGAACGTTCTGTCGTTAGTACTGCTGCCGGGCGCTCTTTGGCATCCCAAACAGCAACTGCTTGGGCAGCTACGGTATTGGGAATCACAACACCACCGTGTACTTTACCAATGAGGCTATTTCGACTTACCCATGCTTGTGTCTTGGCTGGTGCTAGTTGCAGGTTTTGAGGAGAGTCAAGGCTAAATCCCCAATAACCTCCTAACAGTGTTTGCAGTAATTGCCGCACTCCCGGCGTAGACAAACTTCCTACTGCCCCACTGGCAATTAAGCGCCCACCCTTACTCATCCATTCTTCTAGAGCGATCGCAACTGTTGGTGTTAAATTTTCGACATTGGGCAAAAACACCACTGGGCGATCGCCTAAATCTGCCGCGCTTTTAATGTTCTCTAGAGAAATTACGCAATACTTCACTCCTGTTGCTTGCAAACGATTGGTAATTGCTGTCCACTGATTGGCGTTTGCTTGCGTATAGACTATGCTTAATACAGGTTCAGAAGTCGTGGCTTTTACAGGCAAAATTTTTAATGAACAATACAATAATAATTTAACTTGTAAAATCAATAATCCTATTTTTTTTAGCTTGTTTAATTTGCTCTTTTTGGTAGATTTACCTTGATGTTTCACTCTTTGCTCCTCACACAATTAGTCATTAGTCATTAGTCATTAGTTTGGAAATATCAACTTTTGACTATTGACTACAGAACTCACACAATTAGTTATTGGTCAATTGACTTTTGCCTATTGACTATGTGATTTAATTTCAGCACAAAGGCTGAATACACGTCTTGATTAATTCTTCTACTCCCGCCACAGGAAAGATTTTTGTCTTTAATTGGCGAGCGACTTCTTCAATACTTATATCATCTAAGAATACAGATTCGCCATGTTTTAACATGACTGTTGGCAACAAAATTCCTGCTCCTAAATCTTGTTTTTGTAAATTTAATAGTAAATCATGACCTGTTAACAAGCCAGTGACAGTAATATTTTGTCCCCAATAATCGCTATTTAAAGCATGCATTTTAATTTCTAATCCTTCAGTCGAATTTAAGCGCTGGAGGATAGGTTGAAAAGCTTTTTCCACCGCGTTACCAACAACCCAATGTAATCTGCGCTGAGGTTTTACTTTTGGCGGTAATAATTTGTCAGCAGCTTGGGCAAATTTTTTTAGAAATAAGCGAATTGAACCAACTCCATTGTCTATTTGCGGATAATCTTCATATTCAGATTCAGATGGTAAATCTTCGCCTGCAATTAAAAACCATTCATCTGCTAACCAGGCAAATGTCGAATCGAATTTTTGACGAAACTCCTGCTGGAGCGATCGCACTTGCTTAATTACTTCTGTTGCTTTTTCTTTTGTCACGGGTGTAAGTTCGTCTTGCTCTGGACGAAACTTTGTTAACCCTACTGGCACTACTGCCACCGAAGCCACTGCTGACACATCCCCAGTATGGAATAATGCTAACTCGCGCAGAGTTTGTTCTAAATGTACGCCATCATTTATACCAGGACACACTACAACCTGAGCATGAATTTGCAGCCGTCTTTGTTGGAACCACTTGATTTGCTGCAAAATTTGTCCGGCACGGGGATTTTTTAACAGTTTAATTCTAACTTCAGGTTCAGTGGCATGAACAGAAACATACAAAGGAGACAACCGCATTGCCTCAATTCGCTGCCATTCTCGTTCAGTCAAATTAGTTAAGGTAAGGTAGGAACCGTACAAAAAGCTCAAACGATAATCATCATCTTTGAGGTACAAGCTTGAGCGTTTACCTGGTGGCTGTTGATCGATAAAGCAAAATGGACAGCGATTATTGCATTGAATTAGATTATCAAATAATGCCGTTTCAAACTCTAGCCCCAGGTCTTGATCGTAATCTTTTTCGATTTCAATATTATGGATTTTTCCAGCAGCGTCTAAGACTTCTAGTTCTAGCACTTCATCAGCGCACAAAAACTGATAATCAATTAAGTCGCGGGGACGTGTACCGTTAATACTGACGATCGCATCCCCAGTTTCAAATCCAATTTCTGCTGCAATGGAATCAGGTAGTACTTTGGTAATTAGAGCTGGACGAATAGTAGTCATTGCTAAAGAGTTATTAGTCAATAGTCATGAATCATTGGTCATTAGTCAATTGTGAATAGTCAATAATCTATAACCAAGCACAAAAGACAAAGGACAAATGACAAAGGACTATTAACTATTGTTCAACACTCCAGCCCCAATTGCCGCCAGTATTACTACGCCAAATATGAGCCGATACCAAATAAACACCCAGCTACTATGGGTTTTGAGAAAGCGCAGCAACCCAGCGATCGCTAAATAAGAAAATACCGCCGATGAAATTAAACCAACTACTAAGGACACAATTCCTGTGTCTCCTGCCAAAATATCCTTTAACTCGACTAATCCAGCTATAGTGATGGCAGGAATACCCAATAAGAAAGAAAATCGCGCCGCAGTAGCCCTTTGTAATCCTAAAAATAATCCTGCGGTGAGGGTGGAGCCAGAACGAGAAACACCAGGAATTAAAGCCAATGCTTGGGCTAGCCCCATAAATAGCCCATCTTGCATCTTCAAATTTTCAAAATCGCGTTGCCGCTTGCCAACAAATTCTGCTATTCCCAGCAAGATAGACATCACAATCGAAGAAAATGCAATGGCTCCCACACTCCGCACAGGAGAATTATCATAATCTGGGACTAATATCTTAATCAATATCCCGAAAAATACAATTGGCACTGTTCCTAACACAATTCCTAAGCTCAGGCGGAAATCGTAATTGTTGTAGTCTTTGTGTGCAAGAGCTTTTACGGCTCCCTGAAAAAGTCGTGCTAAATCCCCCCAAAAATACCAAATTACTGCTGCAACACTCCCCAGTTGAATTACGGCGGTAAATGCCACCCCCGGATCGCCCCAACCAAGT
Organism: Chlorogloeopsis sp. ULAP01; assembly: GCF_030381805.1. Lineage (NCBI taxonomy): Bacteria > Bacillati > Cyanobacteriota > Cyanophyceae > Nostocales > Chlorogloeopsidaceae > Chlorogloeopsis > Chlorogloeopsis sp. ULAP01. The sequence goes on along the minus strand of NZ_JAUDRH010000008.1, from coordinate 319,337 downwards.
GCTACTGGTATGACTTTTAGATGTGCTGTACTACTAATGGGTAGAAATTCTGTTACTCCTTGTACAAAACCTAAAAAAAATGATTGAAAGATATTCATTTGTTGCACCCCAGTTATGGGCTGAGGCTGAGTACCAAGAACTTGGATCGGGAATATCGCCACTGACATCAAAGCAGATATGATACTTAAAATTAAAAACGATTGACGTTTTGATAGAGTCATTAGTATACCTGCGTCACTTTAATTACAAACAGATGCTCAGTAAAGTTTTTCAGAAATAAGTGCCAAGAAACTTTGTCGCGCGGTGACAACCATTCGTAAATTAATTCACTACTGACTACTTATGAGAACCTACTATGTTTCAACAATGACCGATGATAGGTCAATTGCTTCAAATCATTCGTAAAGAATTTATGAAGTATGGCGTTTGTCAATAGGAAATATTGCTTACTAATTACATTTGTCGCCACACTTTAAACTCTTACATCGCTTGCGTAATTTTATCTAAATTTTTTCTTTTAAGCAGGTAATATAGTTTGTCTTTCTTGGTCTAAAGAAATTCTGGTACAATTAATATGCCCCTGGGGGGGATATATGTTGTGATATCTTAAATAAGATGAAGTTAAGTAAACTATATTAAAAAACTTTGGTTAACAATACATTATCCTCTTACACTGCTTCTACCCCTGCTCCTATGGACACGGAGACACGGAGACACCCAGACACGGAGAAAGTTTTTGATAATTTCTCCGCGTCAACTCCTCTTCTATGGTTCACATCTGTTCGCCAAAATTGGCAGGTATTTGCGGCGGCAGTCTTTTTGGTATCCGTGCCAGTATTTATCGAAGCGCCCTTAGTACGATCGCTACCGTGGCTGAGTTTATCTCTCACAGGCGGCTGGGTGTGGCTGAGTTTCTTATTAATGTCACGTCCTGTAACATATCTATGGGGCGATTTAATTTACGGATTTAGTTGGAGTTGGTTAGCTGGTTCAATTTACTGGGGCTGGTTGCGTTGGGAACCACTATGGCATTTACCTGTAGAATCTATTGGTTTGCCATTTGCGATCTGGTGTCTGCGGCGCAATTGGGGCAAGGTGGGTAACTGGTTTTACTTGGGTTCCTTGCTTGGTACGGTTTTGACTGATGTGTATTTTTATTTGGTAGATTTAATGCCTTACTGGCGGCAAATCATGCAGGCAGAACCAGAACAGATATCACAAATTTTACGAAATGCTGTGGTGCAAATCCAAACTCCTTGGGGGCAAACTTGGGCGATCGCTCTTGCCTTAGTTCTGATGACGGTGGGAATTTTACCTTTACGTAAAAGACAGTGGCACTGGTATGCCTTTAGTGGAGCAGTGTTGAGTACGATTTTGGTGGATAGTTTATTTTTGCTAGCTGCCGTTTTGGGATAGCGATCGCGTGGCGTTTATCGATTAACCCAAAAATTGCTCGTATCCTTGCTTGAACTTCTCCTTTCCGTTCTTTTCGACAATACTGCCGTGAGCCATAATTACCCGCTCAAAATCCCAGGCTAAAACTCTTTGCACCGCTTGTCTTACCTTTTCTTTTTCTCGTGTTGCAACTCGTTCCAACAACGATGGGCTTAAGCTTTTATATCCACCAAGTACCCTTGTCGCAAACTGCGTGACTAAGGGAAAGCTCTCATCGAAATTAAAAGCCGTATCTGTAAGTATCAACGTTCGACTTTCTGCATGGAAGAAAACACATTCATTAAGTGGAGCAAAACCGTTCAAACTTAACGTTCTGAAGCCATCGAACAGTAAACACTCAATTCCGCTTAAAAAATTTCTTTTGTTAGTGTTGATGACTTGATTGATGGAAAGTTCTGGTTTCTTAATGTCTAACCCAGGAGTTGCCCAGAGTATAGCGCTTGGATAGAGCGCCTTGAAATTTGCTGTGAACAAATAATGGTAGAGATTCGGTGCAATGATATGACTAACATTGCCAAGCTCGTTAAGTTGATGAGTGGTGGCATCATCGACTTGAATGGGAGAAATAACGACTAACTCGCCAGTTACTAAGCGGATTACCGTCATTCTTGTACCAACACTGAGTCCGAAATATTTAAACGGTTGTTCGGCAACCCAAATACTTCTGTCAATCTCTCTGAGCATTGCCAACTGCCACTTATCGACTCAATTAGATTAACTCACTTCGCTTTCAAAACCCAGTACCCTACAGGCTGCAAGTCTGGGGCTACGCGGCTATATAAAAAAAGAGTCGAACAATCAGATTTAGTATTACACTTATTTCTAACGATATTCTAAGGGAGTTTTATAACAGTGTTGCGTTGGTAGAACAAACACCCAAATCAGTTACATCGCTTCAGTCGGGCAAAATGTCCGAATAATTCTGATTGTCTGTTTGCTGTCATCGCCTTAGGAGTTGCTGTGAATAATATTCCTTCGTCTTATCTGGATAAAATTCGTGCTGTTTACAATAATATTTCCTTTGACCATCTGGATTTCATTCAAGATGGTATGGTTAATGATGTGGTAGTGGTTAACCATGAGCTAGTCTGTCGCTTTGTTAAAGAAGATTGGGGAAAAGAAATCCTTTCCCATGAAGCTAAAGTCTTAGAAGTGGTGCAACGCTATATTGATTTACCCGTTCCCCGCTTTGAACACTTGGAAGCAGACTTTGTTACTTATCGATATCTCAAAGGTGAACCGCTTTCACGCAATGCTCTGCTCAAGTTAAGCGAAACTGTACAAGCCCGCGTTATTTCTCAACTTGCAACATATCATCAACAATTGCACAGCATCCCAACTCAAGTTTTAGCCACAGCTGGAGTATCTTACTCTGGTGCAGCGCGATCGCGTGAAGATTGGTTGCAGTTGTACACAGAAGTTCAAGAAACTCTGTTTCCTTACCTTTGGCTTCACCAACAGACTTCGATACATGAACTGTTTGCACCTGTGGTATCAGGCGAACTCGATCTAAGTTACACACCTGCACTTATTCACGGCGATTTGTCTGTGTATCACATCCTCTTTGATCCTGAATCACAAAATATTAGCGGCATTCTTGATTTCGGTGTTGCTGGCTTGGGCGATCCAGCTTGCGATATCGCCACCCAACTGGGCAATTACGGTGAAAATATCGTGCGGCGTATGGCAAGTGATTATCCAATGTTACGGCATCTAATTGACCGCGCACGTTTTTGGGTGGGAACTCTTGAACTTCAATGGGCATTAATGGGGGTAAAGTACAATGATGTCTCGCTGTCGCTGGCACATATTGGTTGTGCGAGAGAAGTTCAACCTGTGGGAACAGTATTAGGCGGGTAAAATCGTACCTCGACATTCCCCAAAACCCACTCTGGCATAACCTTCTTTTTGACAGTATCCCCGCAGGATCACCTCGTCTCCATCAGCCAAAAAACTTCTCGATTCACCTGTTGGTAGCATCACAGGCTTGGAACCACGCTGGGTGATTTCGAGTAAACAACCTTGTGAACTTTCCTCTGCACCAGAGACTGTACCACTAGCGATTAAATCCCCAGAACGCAAATTACAACCATTACTAGAGTGGTGAGTAAGCATTTGTGCTAATGTCCAGTACATCTGCCCAAAAGAACCACGGCTTAAGCTAAAGGGGTGCATCTTGGCTTCCCGCATCTGGGCTGAGATAACGCACACTTCGAGCGTAATGTCAATACCACCCAAACTTGCATCCAGTGGTGACGAGAGATAGGGTAGCGGCTGGGGATCTGCTTCGCTACGCACAAAAGCCGGACAGCGAAAAGGCGCTAAAGCCTCTAATGTTACTACCCAAGGAGAAATTGTCGTCGCGAAGCTCTTGGATAAAAAAGGGCCAAGAGGCTGATATTCCCACGCTTGGATATCTCGTCCTGACCAATCATTTACCAAACATAGCCCAAATATATGTTCTTCTGCCTTATCTATAGGTATAGGCTGTCCGAGTTCATTTCCCACACCTACAAAAAATCCGACTTCTAATTCGTAGTCTAGCATGATAGAGGGGCTGAAGCTGGGAGCAGAATCTTCAGGTTTCTTTCTCTGTCCTTGGGGACGCTTGATGGAAGTGCCACTAGATACAATTGAGGAGGTACGTCCATGATAGCCGATGGGTACGTACTTATAGTTGGGAAGTAAGGGATTATCTGGTCTAAATAACTTACCTACGTTTGTGGCGTGAAAAATTGAGGCATAAAAGTCAGTATAATCACCAATATTAACTGGTAGTAATAGTTCAGCGCTAGACATGGGTATGAGAATTTCTGTTGCTGAGGCAGGCTGTTGTTTGTCAGCCCGCAATAACTCGCTCAAATGACGACGCAAAATCAATCTAGCTCCACTCCCCATTGCCATCAATAAATTTAAGTTAGAGGCTGTAGCTGCTACTTGTAGTTGTTCAGGCAATTCTTGAAGTAGCCCTGCTTGGTAACACTTAGATAAATCTAGAATTTGCTCTCCAATTGCAACTCCAATGCGTGCGCTTTCGGCACTACCTAAAGCGCGAAACACACCAAAAGGCAAATTTTGAATGGGAAAATCCGTATCTTTTTGATTTGCTGATTCTACCCAGCTACGTAAATTGGGATCGTGGGTGGCGTCAGTGGTATAAGTCATAATTTCATGGGTAAAAAGCAGCAGGGCTGATTAACTTAATAGTTTAATTTTATTGAGAGCATCTATTGGTTCATCAAATGAGCAAGAACCGAAGGAACGGAAGAATTTCTGTCTAGTTTGTTCTATTTCTGCTAAGTTTAGTTGGTAATCTCGCCACGAAATACTGTCTGCTGTAATTTTTAAAGCTTCAGGGGATGATTCTCTTAGTAATTCTAGTGCTTCTGCTTGCGTTATTTTTTGTTGATAAATGAGTGCTGCCACGAGGGTAACGTTCAAAAAGCCATGCATTTGTGCGATGAGACTGTCTGGTTCATTGGTTAAAGAGTGTTTGCCTGATAATGGATGGTGCAATCCTGCGGTTGCTTTAAATGGGATTTGAGCTTTAGCAAATGCAAGGATGCACTCATACAGTTGAGTGACGCTGGGAAAAGCATCAATTGTGAAGCCGCCAGTACGAATTTTTGCTGATGCACCAGTATGACGTAGAACGGCTATATATGTCTCTATCTCACTGTGTAGAGGAATTTCAAAGTATGAATCCACTCCCTCAGGAAGATGAGAAAGTACTTTTATGATTTCTGTTGGTGGTAGTGGAGGAATTTCTAACGATGTAACAGTGATCGCATTGTTGTTGAGCGATCGCACTTTTTTGATATCTAGCTCTATATCCTGTGAGAGAATTACACTCAGCGTCCATTGCTGTTGAGTTGGAAATTTTGGTAGCAGTTCTGTAAATTCTTTAAAGCGAGATGCTGGTAAGACAAAGCGTCCTAACATCCAAGCATAGGCAGTTGTTTGGTAGCAAGCATAGTTTGCCATTGCTTGCTGTAAATCAAGCTTGGCTGGCGGAAAAAGCCCAGCATAGTCCACAACTGACAAAAGAAGCGTTTTTATTGATGCAAGCATTGGACTCACCTGCTGTACTTAATTTAATGGTAAAGGGGACTGGGGATTAGTGACTGTGGACTAGGAAGAGATGAGGGAGATAGGGAAGATGGGGAAGTATTTACGCTTATTACTCCCTCACCTTCCTCAACTCCTTGTCCCCTTCCACATCCTCTTTGCCAAATTTCCAATATCCTGTACCTAGTAACCACCAGTCGCCGACTCCCGTTCAGCTAATGCCAGAATCAGCGCCAAGTAATCAAGTTTGTTTGGAACATTATCAAGTGTTAAACGTTGGTAGTAAATACCTACTGGTTGTACTGCCTGTACTAAAGCCGATATTGTGGCAAACAAATCCAGAGCTAAAAGCAGCACAAAGGCGATCACTACCAATTCTATGGTACAAGTGAGAATCGATTGCATTGTTCTAGATGTAAAAAATTTTATATTATCAAGACTAAAAGCGATCGTATAGTTTGGAACGGAATTTTATAGGCGTCTTTGTCATCCGATTTTGGATTGACCCTAAGGATAAATCGGGGGGCTTGAAGATTTTGGATGTCAGAAGAATCCCCAGTACCTAATTAGAGAGATTGTTGTTAAAATCGGCTCCGACAGTAATTGGGGTTGGGTGCTGGTGAAAGAAGACTTGGTAATAATTTTGGCAGTGGTTGTGGGATTATTTATTGTCATTGAAGTAGCCTTGCGATCGCTTTTTGGTTTCGGCAATCCTTTGATTTACATTGCTGATGAAAAAATTGGTTACTTGTTAGCGCCTAACCAGCAGACTCGTCGCTATGGCAATCGCATTGAGATTAATCAATATTCGATGCGTGGTGAAGCAATACAGGAGCTTTCTGTACCTGCCACCCTGCGAGTATTGTTGTTGGGAGATTCTATTGCTAATGGCGGTTGGTGGACAGATCAAAATAATACGATTTCTAGTTTGCTACAACATTCCCTAGCATTAACTTATACTCGTAATTTCAACCAAATTCAAGTACTAAATGCTTCAGCCAATTCTTGGGGGCCAAGAAATGAATTAGCTTATTTACAAAAATTTGGTAGTTTTAATGCTCAAGTAGTGATATTGCTAATTAATACCGATGATTTATTCGCTACTGCTCCTACCTCTTTACCAGTTGGACGCGATCGCAACTATCCAGATCGCAAACCTCCTTTGGCATTGGTGGAAGTGTTTGAGCGTTACATCAAAAAGCCAAAGCTAATCCCAGAATTAGAAGCAGTGCAGAAAGAATCAGGCGATCGTGTGGGCGTAAATTTGGAAGCTATTAGCAAAATCCAAGCACTGACGCGTGCCAGTAACAGCCATTTCTTACTTGTCATAACTCCCTTACTGCGAGAAGTTAGCCCATTAGAACCCCGCGATTATGAAATTAAAGCACGCCAGCACCTAAGTGAATTCACACAGAATTACCAAATTAGCTATATAGATTTTCTACCTATATTTAACTCTAGCAAGAACCCAAAAACCCTTTATCATGACCATATTCACCTAAATTTACAAGGCAATCAATTGGTGAATGAGGTAATTGAGCAAAAACTGAGAGAGTTATTAGCGTTAGGATAATTACGCCTATTTATACCATTTCTCTAAGTTGAAAGAGGGGTGTAAAGGTGTGGAGAAAAGAACTCTTTAAAGAAAAGGGCCGTTTTCTTTACTTCTGGAATTAAATTATAAATTATTTTTATTCTTCTTTTTCCGTAATTGTCTTTGAATCTCCTGAGTAAACATTTAACTACTAGTAAGTAAGGAGCTTACATCTCTGGGTAAAGCTTGTGTATTAGTCTGAGACTAGTGTCCTTAATAAGCTTAGTACAGGCTGGATTAATCAAATCTCATACCGTGAAATTATTACATTTTATATATCAATAATCTAGTAACTTAAACAAATCATTTAGAAATTTGATGCTATTATTTTGCATTTTATTAAAATTACTTCAAGTTAGAAATATTGTTCTAAAAGTAATCTGATTCAAGATAATAATTAAAGTCTAAATGAGTATAGAGTTACTTTTATTGCGTTGGTTGAATAGTTGCTGATGTTAAATGCAGCAATCTGCAATGCTAAATGTCAAAATTTTTCAATGGATATTTAGGTAAATAGGAGTTTTTACTGTGTCATTTTTACAATCTTTACCTGCTGTTATTGCCCTGAATATATCGAAGATTGTTCAACAGAGGAAACAAGAGGAAGAGCAAAGAAGATTACAAATGGAAAAAGCTAGAGCTTTAGAGCTTCAAAAAGCAAAAGAAGAAGCAGAAAAACTTCGCCATCAAGTTCAAAGTGGTCAAACTTTTAGTAGAGTCTTTTTAGTTTTAGGGATTGGTATGTTGTTGCTTGCTGGAGGAGATTTGCTTGTAGAAGGTCATTTACCAATTATGCAATTAAGTTTAGGTGGACTTTCTTTAACAATTGGCGCCTTGGCTTCTAATGGCAGTTAAGTGCTTGTTCTTGATAGAAATTTACGATTTAAGTAGAACAGGGTAAATAAATTAAAGGTTTGGAGTGTAGACAAAGCAAGGTAAGAGCGGCTTCCCGTAGTAAGAACTTTAGCCCTCGAATAAGGACTAAAGTCCTTACTACGAACTGGATAGCAATATTTGCACATTACTTCACATAGTTTGGTTTTTTCAAGTCGTTCTACTTATTAGCAATACTGTAAGTTAACCTTGTCTAGTTAAAAGGCTATACTTTGCCCTGCCAATCGTGCCTGCCCGCGCAGTATTTGAAACGGTATCAATACAATCAGGTCTAAAAGTCGATTCCAGTCACATACTTTCTACGTACCTGTTAACTCTATGAAAACATATTCTAAGGCTAATCTACCAAAGTTATTCCTAATCCTGCTATTCTTTAGTAGTTTTTCAGTCGCGTACACTTTCAAATTTTCTTTTCAAGAATTAAGTGTGAAGTTTCAGGCTGAGGAATCAGCGTATGCGCGTCCACAGTGGGGGAAAATAACAAAGAACGCTTTGAAATTTCTGGGTTTAGAGATTATCAGGGGAACTTTAAATGTTGGCGTAGAAAGTGTTCTTGCTCCAAAAAGCCAAGCTACTGAGCCAACAAACCTAACTACAAGACACTCAAATCCATCATCCTACGTTGGCAGTTTCTTCCAATGTTCGTTTGGATGTAAATATTATTGGAGTGAAGCTACAGGCTGGAAAATTTTTAATTCACAAGCGGAAGAATGGCAAAATATTGCATATCCGCAAAGGACTGTTGTACGTACTCGCAACATTTACGTAAACAATCTAAGGGGATTTTTTATACGACCTGTTGCGCATGGATATGGATTTGATCCGCAGTATGGATGGGTATATTTTTAATCTTGTAAGATTTGCATACTTACAAGTTCTGAGTTATTAAAGACTAGAGTTGAGATAAACTTCATTTATCTCTGCAACAGTAATAGCAACTTTATATGCTGCCGTTTTAGCATAGTAGCTGTTCATAAAGGCATATAGCCGATGTCCCCGGTTCAATGCCTTTTTTATGCTTGGTGATGAATTTTATTCATAGCGACTGCTCTCTGCCTTCTTAATTATCCGCCGTCTCCTGATAAATCTAGCTCTCCGTAGACATTGATAGAAAATGTAAATTGAATATTAATGTAGTCACTTGAAAATCCTGAGGGCAAAGGTGCAAAGGGTGCTGCTAGCCTTACAGCGTTTAGTGCTGCTTCATCAGTTACATCAACTCCAGAGGTACGGGCAACTTGGATATTGCTTACTTGACCAGAACGGTTAATAGTAAAGTTAAGCACAGTTCGCCGGGAAGATTGACTAAGTCCGGGTATCCAATACTGTCTCACTTTTTGCCGCATTTGTTCTAAGTAGGCACTGATATCTGCATCTATACGACGTGCATCTATGCTTTGAGATCCTTCGTTGGAGCGGTTGGAATTAGGTAGAGCAGCTAGATCCTCTGCTTTAAAATTATCACGAGATACACTGAGCGGCCCACCTAATTTGCTTGCTGCCCCCGGAATTCGAGATGGCGTTTGCCCTGATTGTTCAGGTTTAGATACAGTTGGAGTAGTTGGCGCGATCGCTGTTTGTGTAGGCTTTGGTTGCGTTGGTGTAGTGTTGGGTGCTACTACAACTTTTTCAGGCTTTGGTGGTGGAGGTGTACTCACACTTGGCAGAGGCTTTGGCGTGGGAGAAGCGATCGCACTTGGTAGAGGCTTGGGTGTAGGTGTAATCGCAGTTGGCAGAGGCTTTGGCGTGGGAGAAGCGATCGCAGTTGGTAAAGGCTTGGGTGTAGGTGTAATCGTAGTTGGTAAAGGCTTTGGCGTAGGAGAGGCAATTACACTAGGTAAAGGTTCAGGTTGTGGGGAAGCGATCGCAGTTGGCAGAGGCTTTGGCGTGGGAGAAGTGATCGCACTTGGTAGAGGCTTGGGTGTAGGTGTAATCGCAGTTGGTAGAGGTTTTGGCGTGGGAGAAGCGATCGCAGTTGGTAAAGGCTTGGGTGTAGGTGTAATCGCAGTTGGTAGAGGCTTTGGCGTGGGAGAAGTAATCGCAGTTGGTAAAGGTGTAGGTGTTGGGGAAGCGATCGCACTTGGTAGAGGTTTAGGTTGTGGTTTTTGAGGAGATAAATTTGATGCTCCGCGTGTAGGCTGTGTTTTTGCTGACTGTAGTAGCTCTGCTGACTCAGAAGATCCAGATGTTGAAGCAGACTCTCTAGGTACAGATGGTGACGCAGACTTAGCAACAGAAATAGGTTTTTCAAGTTTTGCTTTTCCGCCAGCAACAGAATCCTTATTAGCTCGTTGTGAAGTTTTTGGAGGTATCTGTGTTTTCTCAGGAGGAACTTCTATATACTCAATTGGAATTTCTTGGGAAAGCTCTTGCTGCTGCTCAGGCACAAAAGCTCGAAGCCAATAGTTGCTTCCTATAAACAAAATAGAGTGCAAGAAAATGGAAATAAGCAAATCAACAAGCAGATCTCGTGGGTGAGCGCTTCTATCGTCTTGGAAGTTATCAGGCTTAACCATGTGATAGTGCTTTTTTACTAGCAGCTTCAACAGTCTATTTATAAGGACTTACGCACGAGTTATGGAATAATGAACCGTAGAGAACACAGAGGAGGATACGGAGATAAAGAGGATTTGAGAGAGATTTTGCGTAAGTCTTATTATTAAAGTGTATACAGTACAGCTAAAAATGCTCATTAGGGAATTAAATACAAAAGGTTCAATTCTCGCTATCAGCCTTAATAGTATATAAATTTAGCGATCGCCTTTAAAACTTTTAACCTATTACCTGGGGGGAAGTTTCTCAACATCTTGGTAGCATTGAGTCAAGTACCCGTCAGCAATGGAGTGAGGGCGATGTACGCAAGCGTCACAAAACCACTGACTTTTGAAGAGTTTCTTGCCTGGGATGATGGATCAAGCAGAGAGTTTGAACTGTTGGATGGGATTCCTGTGCCATTATCAGAACCAAATGCAAATCATGAGGATTTGATCGAGCGACTTTGTACCTACCTAGAAAATCACTGCCAAGAAAATGATCTGCCTTACGTGTCACGCCAGTCTAAGCAGGTTCGGCTCAAGACAGCATCACCAGAAAAAGAAAAAAGCCGAAAAGCCGATATTGTCATATTTGCTAGAGAAGAATGGCAGCGAATGAAAACTAGCTCTAGTTCTGCTGCTGCATACATTCCACCACCTGGAATCATTGAGGTTGTTAGTAACAACTGGAAGGATGACTATCTGACAAAATTGGCTGAAGATGAGGACTTAGGCGTTTTTGAGTACATCATCATAGACTATGCGGCTTTTGGTGGTATTCGATTCATTGGCTCTCCTAAGCAACCAACCATTATGATCTACCAACTTGAAGATGGAGAGTATTTACCCGCAAAAGTGTTTCAAGGACAGGATCGAATTGATTCTAGATTATTTCCGAACATTCCCTTAACGGCTGAACAAATTTTTGCAATGAGTCGCTGATTAGCAAAGATTTCATCGGAACTGCCTTTTTCAAAGCTTACTCATTCATATTCCGATATGTAGCCACTGCTGATGGCGATATCCGATTTAAGTAGCGGAAAATCCAGTATTTAAAGATGGTATCTAAAATCACAGGAAAAGTTGCAATAAACAAAAAGATAAAATCGTGATTTGCCGGTAAGCCCCAATGGCGCGATACGCCTTCTAGTATTACTTCCCAGCCATGAGGAGAATGGAATCCTACAAAGATATCAGTGAACAAAATGATGATAAATGCCTTGGCACTATCACTTAATCCATAGACTACGTGATCTAAGAAATCTTTGAGAACGGCAATTTCTTTCTTACTCAGTAGTAAAAACCAAATAACAGCAATTACAGATAAGATATCTGCAAAAACATTTTTGATAGCGTTGGCACTGATCAGGCGATATTCTTCAGCAATTTCTAGTGCTTTTTCTCTCACCTGAATTTCTATTTTTCCTTCTGGCGGTGTAACATTTCTAAGAAGATTCTGAAACTTGATTTTTTCTTCAAATCTTTGTAATTCTAATAAAGCTTGTTCTTCCATCTCATAGTTGATAAAAATTGCTGCTTCATCAGAAGTTTGAAAATGGTTTATAATTGGGCCGACAATAAATGCTTTTGAGAGTTGATGAGTGAGAATAGGCACAATAATTAACAATAATAAAAACCTGACAGATATTATTGTTCTTCTTTGAGCTTTACGAAAGTTTTGAACAACATCCTGTTCAGATTTAGGATCTAATTCAACTTGTAAACGATTTATTGTATTGAAAATTGAACGAGGTAATACACCTGTTGTATTAGTTTTACCTTTTTGTTGAATCCGTTGTCCGTTATCTAAGTTTTTTCTGATAATATTTGACTGTTTCGGCTCAATGACTAAAGATTTAACTGTTGATTCTGGAGCTTGCTCAATTGTTTCTCTGAATGTAATTTCTTCATCAAAAGTTGTATATTTTGCTGTTACTTCATCTATGAATCTAAGCTTTTCCAAAACTATGGAAGGATTGAGATGCTCGATACCTAGTTTTTTGATTGATTTTTGATTAGATTCGTTGACAAAAAAACGGCTAGCTTTAAACTCTGTTAGCCTCATCCTGATGATTCTTAACTGTTTTTTCAGGTTTGACTCAAAATAATCCATAACACTGCTACTATGCGGTGCTAAGTCAGAGCCTATTTTGTTACCATTAAAATACTCGTTTTCTAGCTTCTGAATTTCAAGAGCAGCATTGTAAGCTTCATCTAAAGAACGCTCTGGTGTTCGCAAGTACCATTTGTAGGTAGCTAGTAAGTAAGAGTATATTTTGTGACCTAAACCCGAATTGTTCATCGTGGGCAAGCATCCAGCCTGTATTGATGGCTTATATCCTTAATTCAATGTACGAGGTATCTTAACAAATTCCTAAGGAGACGGTTGTGTTTTCTCATTCTATTTGGATTGTTGGCCCTAGTCGCTCTGGTAAAACTGCTCGCTTAGTTCAACAGTTTGCCAGTTGGATGCAAGATGACAATTATCACTATGAGTCATTTTATAAAAAAAATACTAAACAAAAAAATAGCGATCGCATTACCAAAAGCCTACATCTTAATCAAACCGAACCATCTGTTTTAGTTCTGGCTGCCAATGACGAAAATCGTCGAGAATTAGCAGACAAAATTGTTACCACAACTGCGGGAAAATATCCAGTGCGTTGTAAGACTCCTTTAGGTTTTTTTCAAGATGAAATAATTTTATTTTGGCCCTTACTTATTCAATCATTAAATTTAAAAGCACAATTCCCGGTAAGGCTGCGTCCAGAAACTGAACAAGAATTAGCAACTAAGCTTTGGCGCCCTCACTTAGATGAAGAAATTTTGCAGCGTGTGGGCGTGAATGAGTACCGCTTGGTACGTCGTATTCTTGACTTACTACAATTAGCAGCTTATGGTGGCACACCCACAGAAGAAATTAGCAGTGTTTTGGCAACAGCATTAGCAGAGCAAGATAATACCAAATTAGAACCAGAATTATTGGCTTTTTTGCTGCTAAATTGGCGCAATTGGTGTTTAGAGCGAGGATTGCTTACCTACGGAATTATTACAGAACTCTACAGCCAGCATTTATTGACTAATCCTGACTATCAACAACGGTTAAAAAAACGTTATCAAGGAGTTTTGGCAGATGATGTGCAAGATTACCCCGCCGTAGTGTGCAGCCTGTTCGAGTTTTTATTAGACGGTGGTGCAGTGGGAGCGTTTAGTTATAATCCTGATGGAGTGGTGCGTTTAGGATTGGGAGCAGATCCCGGCTATATAGAAGCAAAATTAGCAGCACGCACTCAAGTAAAAACTTTAACTGCGTCACCCCTAAATAGTCTTGCAGATACGCTCACAGAGCCGATGATGGAATTACTCACAGAACCTATGGCGCTATTGAGCTTACCAGAGGCAGTGCAGTCAATTCAAACCACTTCTCGTGCGCAACTGTTGCGGCAAACAGCAGAGGCGATCGCCAATGCAATTAAAGCAAAACAAGTAGAGCCAGAACAAGTGGCAGTGATTGCACCCGGTTTGGATGCGATCGCTCGCTACACATTGATAGAAATCCTCACCAAGCAAGGCATTGCAGTACAATCACTCAACGATCAACGTCCACTTATTAGTTTCCCTATTGTCCGTGCTTTACTGACGTTGCTGGCGTTAGTTTATCCGGGATTAGGGCGCTTGCTAGATCGAGATGCGGTGGCGGAGATGCTAGTAGTTTTGAGTAGGGGAAATGTTATAAATGACACGGTAATGCCCAGACAACCAGACGCGGAGAATGAAAATATCTCCATGTCCCCGCGTTCGATTATCCCCGCATCTTACCCAAGAATAGATCCAGTACGTGCTGGTTTGATTGCAGATTACTGTTTTCAACCCCATCCTGATCGCCCTAACTTGTTGCCCGTCACAACATTTGATCGTTGGGATCGGCTTGGTTACGCAGCGACTACAGCTTATAGCGAGATATTACAGTGGTTAGAGGAGCAGCGATCGCAACAAGAGTTACGCCTCATTCCTAGTCCTATTTCCTTCTTAGATAGAGCAATTCAGCGCTTTTTGTGGAACGGCAGCAATCTTCCATACGATCAGCTAGCAGCACTGCGAGAGTTATTAGAAACTGCTCAACACTACTGGGAAATTGATAGTAGACTGCGGCAAATCTCCCCAGCAGTTGATACGGAGAACAAGGGACAGGTGACAGGTGACAGGGAACAGGAGAATTTTCTCTTTGCGTCTCCCACTCTTCCCCTCCCAATTTCATCTCCTCAAGAAGCGATCGCCGATTTTATTCAACTATTGCGGCGTGGCACTATCACTGCTAATCCCTATCCTATACGCCCGATTGGCCCTGCCGCTAAAGCTGTGACTTTTGCTACTATCTTTCAGTATCGTTCTAGTCGGCGTTCTCACCGTTGGCATTTCTGGCTAGATGCAGGATCACCACTGTGGGCGAAAGGTGGTGCAGCGACATTATTCGGTGCGCCTTTTTTCCTTCAAGAAAGATTAGGGGAGCCTTGGACAGCAGAAGATGAAAAATTGGCAGAAGAACAACGATTAAGAAGGATTTTGGCAGATTTGCTTTCTCGTGTATCAGAAAGAGTATATTTGTGTCACAGTGACTTAGCCATGAATGGACAAGAACAATTAGGCCCTTTGTTGCCTTTAGTTCACCAAATCAACTTGATAGAGTAAATTTATTAAGTATTATGAAATATAAATTTTTTGATCAGCGTGTTCAAGAATGTCATGTTGCCATGATTCAAGCGCTGCAAAATCTCGCAACTGAGTTAGAACAAGAGTGTTGCCAAGAAAGCAGACTTTTGGAAAAGGCTGTCAATGAATTACTGAAAGTAAAGACTCGCGATCGCCAAGCAGTTGCTGCGATCGAAAGAGAAATCAAAGATGCTCTCGATTCAGAGTGAAATGGCAAGCAAATAGTCGATTAAGTAGCTAAAGTATCCCCTTAATTCTTCAGCTGCTTGACTTGATACTTGAGATGACAATTCCCAATTACTGATGCGATTCTGAAGTAGCCGAAATGCTCTTAAATAAATCTCTATTGGTGGGTGTTGATGAGTGATAACTTTTTTATAGAGCAGACGGGGTTCAATCTCATTTTTCATGCAGGTACCTAACAATTTTAAGTATCTACAAAGATTCTGGCGAAACTCTTCTTGATGAGGATGCTCTTGACATAGAAATTCATTGGCTAATGTTTGCGCCAATTCTATTCTCTGAGATAATAGCCACTGTCCGCCTTCTATACAGGCAGTTTTTTGCGCTTCCAACTCAAAAACAGATGCAGTGATTTCCTCAATATGTGCTAAAGAATGACGAAGTCTATCCTGTCTAGTTTGAATTTCTGTAAAGCAGATATTTGCTTTGACAAGCTGCTTTTTAGTCTCTAGCTCAGACATTACATCTTCAACTGCTGGTTTAATAATTTCTTGGATAATATATGCCTGTTCTTTTAGTATTTCTAGCACTTGCTGACGCAGTTCGTAGTTAATAATATTCTCTAGGCGATAGTTTGTACCTGCTTGGAGAAAGTCTATTTGCCATTGTAAGTCACGCATTACTAAATCTTGAGATTCTAACTTATTTTGTATTCCTTGGTGGATACTTTTTTCTAAATATTCAACTCGTTCTTCTAAAGGTTTGATATTTCCTGCATTCAGCCAAGGACTGATGATATACCCTGCAAATTCGTGCAGAGTTTTTCCAACTTTTTGCAAAACTCCAATATTGTTAGTATTCTCTATCATTGTGTTGATCCTTTGAGATGACCACTGGTTTGAGTAAATTTGGTTTAACAGGGAACAGGGGACAGGGGAATTTTCTCTTTGTGTCTTCTTCGTTTACCCAATCCCTCAATGATTTAAGAATGTGAGCGAGACGTGTTCTGAAGTAGATACAAAAATCACCCATAACTAGCTTGAAAAAGGATGTGGAGCGTAGAGTGAAAACCTTTTTCATTAATTTTGGTCTCAGCAGTTCATGACCGACTAATTGACTTGAAGAAGAATTTTGACATCAATGTGACATCGACATCAAACTGTTGTGTGAAGTCGTTTTTTGATAATTAATAAAAATATTGATGTTTATAATAATTCTACCGAACAGTATTTATAAAACGCAATTACAAACAACATAAATTAGCGATCGCACTCCTAATATCAAGCTTTTGAATGTTACTGCTTGTCTAAAATTCTAAAATTTCCTACCTAAGATGGATGTAATTTTTTTAAGTTTTTTGTGTATTAAAGTTTTGATGATAAATACAGGTTACAATTTCAAAAAAGTATCATAAATAACTAAATTTAGGTATTTAAAAATATAGTTTTAAACCTGATGTGAGAAAACCGTACACAACATGGAGCAAAATTTCTACCTTATAAATATGTGTTAAGGTCGATAAAATCAAGGTGCGGCTTAAGTAATGCTGTTAATCGCAACTAATTTCACACTTACAACAGCATTATTAGGAGAGCAAATATGAGAAATCAATTGAAAACTGCCGCTTTACTAGCTTTACTAAGTGGCATTTTAATTTCTATTAGTTACTGGGTAATTGGCGGTAGCACTGGTGTAATTGTGGGTATTGTCTTAGCTGCTGTAACCAATTTATTTTCTTGGTATCAGTCAGATAAAATTGCCCTGGCAGCTTATCGTGCTCAACCAGTATCACCGCAGCAAGCACCGGAACTCTATCAAATGCTAGAGAGATTATGCCAACGAGCTAATCTGCCCGTGCCAAGACTATACATAGTTCCGACTCAAGCCCCTAACGCTTTTGCCACAGGGCGCGATCCAGAACACGCTGCTGTCGCCGTTACCGAAGGCATTGTAAATTTACTACCAGAAGACGAATTAGAAGGCGTGATTGCCCACGAACTCACACACGTTGCTAATCGCGATACTCTCACCCAAGCTGTCGCAGCCACGATCGCAGGAGCAATCTCATTCTTAGCTCAAATCGTCAGCTATAGTCTTTGGTATACACCATCCTCACGCGATCGCAATGGCCCCAATCCTTTAGGTTTACTACTAACAGTGATATTAGCGCCGATCGCGGCAACAATTATTCAACTAGCTATTTCACGCACACGAGAATTTTCAGCCGATGCAGGTGCTGCCAAATTAACAGGCAATCCTCGCGCCTTAGCCCGTGCGCTCCAACGTTTAGAACTGACAGCACGGCAAATGCCCTTACAAGCAAATCCAGCTTTTGAGCCGTTGTTAATTACAAATCCAATCTCTGGGCAGTTTCTCGGTAACTTGTTCTCCAGCCACCCGCCCACAGAAGCGCGAGTTGAGGCACTACTGAGATTAGAGCAGCAACTGCCGACAATGGAAAGAGTTTAGGGATAGGTGACAGGGGACAGGGGACAGGGATTAGGAAGAAATTTTAATACCCAATCCCCGATCCCTAATCCCCAATTTTTCAACTAGCACAACAGGAGGTTTAACTATGACTTACAATCCCAATAATGAAGAAAATTTTGTTGTTGAAGAAAGCGTAGTAGTCGTTCAAGTCAGTCCTCAAACCAATGAAATGGTAGAAACTGAGATGGCTGGCGAAACTGATGAAATTAAACATGAAACCAAAGAACTGATTGAAGCACTCAAAAGACGTGCTCAAGCTGAGGCAGAATCAGCAGGAACACTCACTCGTGAAACTTATTTAAATGCGGTACGTCGGGCGCGCCAAGCGATTGAAGGCGAAAAACTAATTGAGCGCGATCGCATTGAAAATTCCTGGCTCTCATTGCAGCAAGAAGCCGAGAAAAACTGGCACTTGTTGATGAAAGAACTCACAGAATTCGGCGATCGCGCTCAAGATGCCGCGAAAGCCGCTTGGGAAGCATTCAACGCTCCTCGCCCACAATAAATGGGCATTGGGGATTGGGCATTGGGCATTGGGGATTGGGCATTGGGCATTGGGGATTGGGTATTAAGGCTTCTTTATTCCTAGCCCCTATCCCCTATCCCTAATTTTTATTTAACTGGAATTACTAGAATTGCAAATGATGCTAGATAATTAGAAAGTTTGACATTTACTGAACTTTCTCTAGCCTTGTAACTCAGAACTAACAACTATGCGAACTGACTATTGCGGCGAACTCCGAAAAGAACACATTGGAGCAACTGTCACCTTGTACGGATGGGTAGACCGTCGCCGCGATCATGGGGGTGTGATATTTTTAGATTTACGCGATCGCTCTGGTATTGTCCAAATTGTCAGCGATCCGCAACGCACTCCGGATTCGTACAATGAAGCAAATACCCTGCGCAATGAATACGTAATCAAAGTAACAGGTAGGGTATCACAACGTCCCGAAGAATCCCTCAACCCCCGCATACCTACAGGCGAAGTCGAAATTTACGCGGAGCAAATTGACTTGCTTAACGCTGTTCGCAAGCAATTACCTTTCCAAGTTTCTACTGCTGAGACAGATCCAGTACGGGAAGATTTACGATTGAAGTATCGTTATCTGGATTTGCGGCGCGAGCGCATGGCGCAGAATTTGCTACTACGCCATCAAGTAGTGAAAGCTATGCGTCGTTACCTAGAAGATGTAGAAAATTTTGTTGAAGTCGAAACTCCCGTTCTTACCCGTTCTACTCCCGAAGGTGCGCGAGATTACTTGGTTCCTAGCCGCGTCAACCCTGGTGAGTGGTTTGCTTTGCCGCAATCTCCTCAGCTATTTAAACAACTGCTGATGGTATCCGGTTTTGACAGATACTATCAAATTGCCCGTTGTTTCCGTGACGAAGATTTACGCGCCGACAGA
>NZ_JAUDRH010000007.1:300000-447457 GCF_030381805.1 Chlorogloeopsis sp. ULAP01 | reverse complement strand
TGCGGTGGTGAACCAGCACTCTTGGCGGGTTTCCAACGGACAGTTCCTACAACGGGGGAGAACCTCCGAAGTCGCCACCCTACGGGAAGCCGCCCTCCGGGCGTCTACAACGGGGGGCTTTGGGGCCCCCACGGAGTGGGGTTGGGGGAAAACCCCCGCACGGCGCTTCTGTTGGCAACGGACTGTCCTCCGCCGCAGGTGACTGGTGTAGACACGTAGACGGACGTAGTCCGGCTTCTCGCAGAGTAGTGGATAAGCGAAAGTAAGGGTTTCCCGGCATAAAGGGCGTAAGCGCCCTAGCGGGTTAAGCGCGTCGAGTGCGACTGGCGTCAAGTGGCGTCACCTGCCGTGGACTTAGATAGATTTTTTCTGGTTCCCCCCTTTTTTCAAGGGGGGTTAGGGGGGATCGAATTCTATGCAGCCTCATAAAGAATTGGTATTAGCTTGCTTACGTTTCAGGTGGTGGCTTTTTTAAGGTTATCTGTGAAAATCAAGAATTATAAGATTGTTTAATCACTACTAAGCGCTGCATAAAAATGTCCACTTTCAGCAGCACTACCAGAATTAGGCTGGTTTAATAGCATTGCGCGTGTTCGGGTTCTGGCTATACTTAGTCTGTATGAAAGCGCCTCGGAGGGATGCGAAGATTGTTTACAGTGGCTCAAGCAAACCGTTATGTTTCCTTAAATTGTTCGATAGGCTTGTCCATAGCTGATATCTTAAGTAACCAGAATAATTGAAGTAGAAGCATGAAAATACTGGTTACAGGCAACTTAGGAATGATTGGAGTAGCCGTTGAAAAAGTTTTACGCGATGATGGGCATGAAATCATCGGCTTTGATATCAAGAACGGGCAAGATATTCTTAATCAACAGCAAATTCGAGATTACATTCAAGGTTGCGAAGTAGTTGTACATCTAGCAGCATTGCTTGGGTATTCGGAGGATAGTGCCAACGATATCATGGCTGTCAATCTTCTAGGTACCTGGAATATTCTTACAGCCGCATTGGAGGCAAAAACTAAACGTATTGTATTCTTCAGTAGTGTGGATGCATTGGGAGTATTTAAAGGCGAAAAAAAACCAGACTATCTTCCACTTGATGATGCCCATCCTTGCTATCCAATGACTCCTTACGCCATCTCCAAAAGGCTTGGTGAAGAAATGTGCCGATTCTTCACAAATAGTACAGGTATTCCGACGATTTGTCTGAGACCTCCCGGTGTGTTTGACGCAGAGACTTATGAATTTATCATTTCTAACAGATCTGCTAATCCTGACTTTGAGTGGAACCCATTTTGGGAGTATGGTGCATTTCTAGATGTGCGGGATGCAGCAGAAGCGGCAAAATGTGCGTTAGAGTGTCCCAACCCTGGCCATGTTACTTTGCTGCTGTGCGCAGACGATATTTCTTCAGCGTCTCGGACAAGTCGGGAAATGGCTCAATCAATTCATCCAGATGTGGAATGGCGAGGTGGACAAGAATATGAAGAGCAGCCTTACAAAGCTCTTGTTGATACTAAACTTGCTAAAGAAGTGTTGCATTGGATTCCACGTTACAAATGGCGTTCTGATGAAGCATCACCCTTTACTGTAGAGATGGAAAGCAACAGCAGCATCAAAAGTCGATGAGGCGGACAATTGGAAAATATTGGCGAGGTTGCCAAAGTTTTCTTCTACCACTTATTTTAGCCGTTATCAAGAGTTTACCAAAACTAGGCGATCGCTTAACAAATGGAGGTCATATGATTACCGATATTCTTGATCTGGGTGAGCAAACGAAACTGCGGGGGCAGGTAGTTGTACTCGGCTCAGGGATCGCGGGTGCCGAGGTGGCAACTTACCTCGCGCGTCATGGTCGAGAGGTGGTAGTTGTGGAAAGTGGGCGCGATCAATTCGATCCATCGATTCAGGCATTGAACGATGTGATCTTTGTTGGCAAACGCCATCGCGAACTAGATCCAGATTCTTACTACCATCGATATTTGCCACCCGAACTACGCGGAGTCAGCCGCGTGCGTCAGTTTGGTGGCACAAGTAACGTCTGGACAGGTAAGTGGAAATACTTACAACCCTCAGATTTTGATGGTAGACTTTGGGTTGCCAATAGTGGCTGGCCAATAAGCTTCGCCGATCTCTTGGAGCACTACCGTTCGGCGGCAAAAGATTACGGCTTCGGTGATTTAGAGGCAGAAGCCATACGTCCTGAAATTGCGGCTCTCAGAGCAAAGCTCGCGGCAGGCGGTTTGAAGATGAGTAGCTTTTATTGGGAGAAGACACCCACGCGCACGGCGGTACGATTTGGTGAAGAGATGCGCCGCTCAAAAAACTTGCACGTGATACTGGGTGCGACCGCAACTGAGTTAAGACTCGACGATTCCTGTCAACGTGTAACCACAGTTGTTTGCCGCTCACTCGAAGGTCGAGAACTTATAGTCGAGGGTGAAGTAGTTATCCTTGCAACTGGAGCGTTTGAAACTGTGCGTCTTCTACTAGCCTCAAACCGTCAACTCCCCAATGGAATCGGTAATGAGCACGATTTAGTTGGTCGCTTTTATACTGACCATCCTAAGCACCATACCGGAACACTACAGCCAGGTTCCTTAACTCGACAGTATGCCCATGAACTTCAATATGCGCCAAAACCACGTTTCTGCATATGTTTTGCCTTGGACGACGCAACTCAGCAAGAGCAAGAACTGCTTGAGCATGTTTTATACCTGAAACCAATCTACGAAAAGCCAATGGATCGCCTGTGGCGAACCTTACGGGGTTATCCTGCTTGCCGGGACGGTAATGGTCGGGTCACCACCTACCGAGTCAAGTTTGTGACCGAGCAGGTGCCACATCAGGGCAGTCGCGTTAAGCTGGGAACAGAATACGACGCACTAGGTCAAAGAAAGCTGGAGGTAAACTGGTGCTTTACCGATCAGGATCGGCGTTCGATGGCAAAGACGCTGCAACTGTTGACACAGAGGTTTGCAGAACTGGGACTTGGAACCTTTGACTTTGGCAACGATCCACCGTGTTTGGAAACCATGACCGATGCAGCCCACCAAATGGGTACCACTCGTATGGCCAGCCGACCCGAAGAGGGTGTCGTTGACACTAATTGTCGAGTGTTCGGTACCGATAATCTCTATGTAGCCAGTTCGGCGGTGTTTCCGACTGGGCCATCGTACTCACCCACCTTCACAATCCTGGCACTCGCGCGCCGCCTCGGTCAGCATCTGCTTAAGACAACACCAATATCAACAACAAAACTTCATGTGTAACTACTGAGTTTGTAGTTCCATTGAATTTTAAGCTAGGGAAGAGACGTTGCCAAGAACGGCAATCAGAAAGGTGCCGGACTGCTGTCTTGGCCAAAATTAGCTCCTGCAAAGTTCGACATGATGATGTTCAAAAATGACGGCAAGGCGAAGATGCAAACCGACCCTTGACGAGAGTGCCTCCCCTGGTGGAGCTAGAAATTTATGCCAAGCACGATCGCTCATCATCAAGTCTAATCGCTCGATTAAAAACCCTAAGCATAAGTGCAAAGAATGCGATCGCTTCCAACTTAAATCCACCATGACAACCTTGAAACATAGCGAGTAGTTTTTGCTCGTATTGCATTCAATTTCTCGTCCCAAACCGATATTTAAAAACTCTTGATCTAGAAACACGTGTTGTATAAAAAATCGGTATTTGTTGAGAAGCAGTTATTTTTTTCTTAACTATCAAATGAGTTAAAGAAGCTTCAACCTCATCTATACCCATATCTTTTAAATAAAGCTTATTTTTGAAAAAATACAACATCTTGTTCAACCAATATAAGTTTCATCCGGATTATAGGAATAATATTTGAGGCGAATTAAATTTTGAAATACTTTCATCAACTTCTTCGCACATCTCTGCATAAATTAAGATTTAGAAAAAGTTTGTATATTTCCTTAATACAGAATGATAGGCGGAAAGTTTCTATATATTTATGTCAATTCAGGTAAATCAGTTGAACGTTTTTGTATATTTTTAATATTCCAATAATAATTTTATATCATGACTTATCAGTTCTACATTTCAATTACTGGAACACTTAGCAATTTTATATGTAGAAACTGTTAATACAATCAATATTCTGATAGTAAGAGGAGAACTTTTAATAATGGTTAGTCAAAAAACGATTGAAATAGTTAAAGCAACTGCACCGATTATTAAAGAAAAAGGTGAAGAGATTACTAGGCGGATGTATCAAATTGCATTTGAAGAGCGACCTGATTACAAACGCAGCTTTGAAACTACTTGGATGCAGCATCTAGACGGTTGTGGGCAAGCACACAAGTTAGCTGCGGCTGTTTATGCCTATGCTACCCATATTGACCGCTTAGATGAGTTAGCTGTGGCGGTAGAGACAATTGCCCATCGTCATGTAGAGACTCGCATACTTCCTGAGCAGTATCCGCTGATAGGTGAAAAGCTTTTGCAAGCTATGAAAGATGTTTTGCAAGATGCCGCAACTGATGAAGTTATCTTGGCGTGGGCTGAAGCCTATGATGCTTTAGCAAACATCTTTATTCAAAAAGAGAAGGTGATCTACAAACAAGAAGATCAAGAACTAACTGAGCGATTGGCAAGAGCTAACAACCTTGGTGCATCGGACTGACCGAAGCATACTAGCAAACTGCCTGTAATACCAATTCACTATTGGGAGCAGAAGCACAGGGTGGGGCAATGCAATATACTTGCTGGATATTCGTCTCCCACCCTATTGCCCAATCTAAAGTTGAGTTTATTCCAGCTTCAATTAACCTTTCATTAGCCAGGTATGCAAACCTGCGGGTGCTTGCACTTTGGCTAAACTTTGTTGCAACTCATCGCCTTCTAGCACTTCTTTCTCTAACAAGATTTGGGTCGTAGACTCTAGCAAGTCAAGGTTGAGTTGCAGAATTTTCAAAGCCATATCATGAGCTTTATCGATGTTCTGCTTAACTTGACGATCAATCTCTGCCGCAACTTCTGCACTAATTGAGCGTCGAGAACTGCTGCCTTGCAGGAATTGTGCTGAATTCTTTTCAAAGGCAATTGGCCCAAGGGTATTGCTCATGCCATATTGAGTGACGGCACGCTCGGCTAGATCCGTCGCTTTTTGAATGTCGTCGCTGGCTCCTGTAGAGACTTTACCGAAGACAATTTCCTCTGCCGCTCGTCCGCCAAGTAAGGTCGCAAGCTGCCCACGTAATTCATCTTCTAGCAGCAAGAAGCGATCGCCCTCTGGCATTTGCAAGGTATAGCCCAATGCTCCCAATCCACGAGGCACGATCGAAATTTTGGAGACCTTAGCGCCACTGGGCATAAGTGCGCCAACAAGAGCATGCCCAACCTCGTGATACGCTACTGTCTGCCGTTCTAGGGGAGTGAGAATCCGCGATCGCCTTTCCAATCCTGCAATCACCCGTTCGATCGCCTCTTGGAAATCACTCATGAAAACTACCTGATGATTTTTGCGGGCTGCCATCAGCGCCGCTTCATTGACAAGGTTGGCTAAATCTGCACCAGCGAAACCGGGAGTTTGGGCAGCGATCACCTCTAGCTCCACATCTTTACTAAGGGACACTGATCGCGTATGCACCCGCAGAATTTCTAATCTGCCGCTTTTGTCGGGGCGATCAACCAAAACCTGGCGGTCAAAGCGACCAGGGCGAAGTAGGGCAGGGTCAAGGATTTCAGGACGGTTCGTGGCTGCAATTACAATTACGCCATTATTACCATCAAAGCCATCCATTTCCGTCAGCAATTGGTTCAAAGTTTGTTCCCGCTCATCATTGCCACCAATAGGATTGTTGCCACGAGTTTTGCCGATCGCATCCAGTTCATCAATAAAAATAATGCAGGGAGCCTGGCGCTTTGCTTGGTTAAACAAATCACGTACCCGCGATGCACCCACACCTACGAAGACTTCAACAAATTCCGATCCAGACATACTTAGGAAAGGAACCCCCGCTTCGCCAGCAACGGCTTTTGCCAACAGAGTCTTACCTGTTCCGGGAGGCCCAACCAACAGCACACCTTTGGGGATTTTCGCCCCAATCTTGCGGTACTTTTCGCCATTGGACAGAAAGTCAACAACCTCTTGAAGTTCTTGCTTGGCTTCATCTGCACCCGCCACATCTGCAAAGGTCGTACCTGTCTTGCCCCGACTGTAAACCCGTGCATTACTTTTACCCATGCCCATGCCAACGCCTACACCACCACCTGCATTGGTGAATTTTAAAAGCCATGCAAAAATACCCACGAGCATCCCGGTAGAAAGGAGTAAGCCGATGATGCCTGCGGCGTTCGCAGAATTATCAGGGATGGTAGCAAATTCTACATTATAGCTGTGCAAAAGTCTGGAGAGATCCTCAATTTGTCCAGAGAATTCAGTGTAGTAGCGCTGGCTGCCAAATTCAGGTTTGAGAGTGTATTCAATGCGATCAGGCTTTATGGCAACCCATTGTACCTGAGAAGATTTGACCTGCTCAATAAATTTATTGTAAGCCGATTGTGAACTGGTTTCCGTCTTCATAGAACCGATTCCTAGTGGGGATGAGGAGAACATTAAGAAGTCGGAAATCTAGATTTATTTCACATTCGGACTTCTTACTATCTTGATTTTGCTGCAACTGCTTTAGAGGCAACAGATGGGATTACTCCACTGTTTTTAGGGTTTTCCGAATGCCACAAGAAAATTGTTTTTTCGCGATCGCCCAATTGAAAACCTTCACTAGTGAGAAGAATGCGATCGCCTCAGATTTCCAATCTGATCAAGATTTGAGATGTAGTTAAACGTTGTATTATGCATGAAAGTAGTTTGTAAGTCTTTACAGCAATGGAAAAAGTCCTGATTGTTACAGGCGGTAGTCGTGGTATTGGTGCTGCTACTGCCTGTCTTGCTGCCGAGCGAGGTTATGCTGTTTGCATCAATTATCTTCGCAATCAAGAGGCTGCAAATCAGATTGTCGATTCTATTAAGCACAGTGGAGGTAGAGCGATCGCAATAGCTGCTGATGTTGCTTCCGAGACGAATGTGATTCATCTATTTAATCAGGTGGATCAACAGTTAGGAAAAGTGACTGCACTTGTCAATAATGCTGGAATTCTGGAGCCGCAAACAAGAGTAGAGAATATGGATGCTGCTCGCTTGCAGCGAATTTTGACAACAAATATCATCGGAAGTTTTCTGTGTGCAAGAGAAGCCATTAAACGGATGTCTACCAAACATGGTGGTAGAGGAGGAGCAATTGTTAATGTCTCCTCAGCAGCTTCTCGTCTCGGTTCTCCTGGTGAGTATGTAGACTATGCTGCTTCCAAAGGAGCAATTGATACAATGACGATTGGGTTAGCAAAGGAAGTTGCCGATGAGGGTATTCGTGTGAATGCTGTACGTCCGGGTTTTATTTACACTGATATTCATGCAAGCGGTGGTGAACCAAATCGTGTGGAGCGAGTCAAAGAATTTGTCCCCATGAAGAGAGGTGGGCAAGCAATTGAAGTTGCAAAAGCAATTTTGTGGTTGCTTTCGGATGAGGCTTCGTACACAACAGCTTCTTTTATAGACATTAGTGGGGGTAAGTAACCGCAGCCTACAGTCCCCATGCACGCGACTAGCCGCCTTCTCATCGGTATAACGAACTTACCGATGCTGCTGGGAGAAATTCAATTAATTCGCCACCTGATTAAATATTGTTTTGAAGCCAGCGCCGAGAGGTTGTCTGCATCGGCTCAACTGCACGACGTTTAATTCGCTCTATAGGCTTTTGGTGTCATGCCTGTAAATTGCCGAAACTGTTTGCTCAAATGGCTGTGGCTGTTGAATCCACACTCTAAGGCAATGTCCATAATTGATAGATTAGTTTGTTTCAACAACTGCTTTGCGCGTTCTATCCGTTGCTGGATTAGGTATTGGTAGGGAGCCGTACCGAGCGATCGCTTAAACAGATGGCTGAAATGAAATTGGCTAATGTTCAGTAACTGAGCTAAATCTACAAGCTTAATGTCTTGATTGAGATGTTCGTTGATATATTCCAAGACTTGCAGTAGTTGGCGCTCAGATAACCCACCCTCGTATGTTTGAATATAAGGTTTAGCGGCAACATATTGTCTGAGCAGATGCACTGCCAGAACATTTGCCAGTGATTCAATGTAGAGCCTCCCGCCTAGATTTTCCTGTTGCAGTTCACACAGAAACATCATGGCGATCGCCTCGATCTGAGAATCACGAATCCGAAATTCGGGCAGTAATTCCAGCTGCTCTGGATTCATTGCTAGAGCTTCTGTGGCAACGCTCTGGATAAAACGAGACGCAATCCGAATCTGCAAGTAGTGATCATCTTTTTCCCAACGTGCAAAAAGTGGCGTCTTTGCAGGTGTTACAGAAATATCACCTTTCGTGTACAATCCTGTGTGGGTTTTGTCCCCTTGAATTTGCAGCAAGCGAATGGGATGGGGAGCAAGAGACAGATAAATCGTATGTTCATCGCTGTAATGACACCTCGCCTCACCTGGAGGTTGTTGAAATTCCTCGACGAGAATATTTTCCCAGCCCTGAGCCTGGCTAGACAAGATGGGCAAGTAGGTTGTTTCTGTCTGATCGGTGGCTGGATTTGTCATGATGCAAAACCCAATTTAGCTAATTTGAGAATAGGGGCTAGGGGCTAGAGACATGAGATTTTCACTGATTTATTGTGGGTCAAATCACATGGGTGTTTGATTTAATTGTATTTACTTTGGGAGAAATTCTGAGCTTACAGACTGAAAACTAGTAGCAAGATTTTGATAGTTGCACAGGAATTAGATAGCCCATGACAGGTAATTTATCTAAGCTGAAATAGTGATTGTTCGTGAGGAACTATGGGATATTTATTACACATTAATTCTAGTTTGCGTAGTGAGAGTTGGCGAAGTTACTTGAAACGAGAATCACGCTCTTAAAAGACTCACAAGAGAATTTATTGAGGCTTGGAAGTTGTCTAATATCATCACTTATCGAGTTCGGCAGCTTATAAAGTAGAGGGAGCAAAGAATATGAAGCTACTTATTTTTGGAGCAACAGGCAGCATAGGGCGCCAGCTTGTTAAGCAAGCTCTTGAGCAGGAATACACTGTCACGGCATTTACCCGCGATCCTGCAAAGCTCGACATCAAACACCCAAACCTGAAGATTGTTCAGGGTGATGTCATGGATCTTGCATCTGTAGAGAAGGCATTACAAGGTCAAGATGCAGTCTTATGTGCGATCGGAGCAGGTAAGAATGGGACAATCAGATCACAAGGGACACGACATATTATCCACGCCATGGAGAAAGCTGGCGTTCAGCGTTTGATCTGCCAAACGACTCTTGGGATTGGGGATAGTTGGGATAATCTCAACTTTTTTTGGAAGTACATCATGTTTGGGGTTTTCCTGCGTCAAGCATATGCAGATCATGTGAAGCAAGAGAACTACATCAAGCAAAGCCACTTGAACTGGACAATCGTTCGTCCGGGAGCCTTCATAGATGGGAATCGCACCGACACGTATCGGCATGGTTTTCCAGGCACCGACAAGACATCAAAACTCAAAATCTCTCGCGCCGATGTCGCCGATTTCATGTTAAAGCAATTGACGGATGATTCATACCTTCACAAGACGCCTAGTGTATCGTATTAAATGCTTTTGTGATGACTTTTTCTAGCCCGTCGATAGGTATTCAAAAGTCAAGTAAACTAAAGTTATCATCAGCAGGTACGATATCCATCGCGAGCCAATATGAATATTCAAGCTGCATACGATAGTTGGTCGGCTACATACGATGCTGATGAAAACCTGACGCGCGATCTGGATCAAGTAGTCACCAGAGAAACCTTAATGGGTTTAAGGTATAAATCAGTGGTTGAAATTGGCTGTGGTACAGGTAAAAATACACTTCTACTTTCACAAATAGCTGAAAAAGTCTATGCAATCGATTTTTCGGCACCAATGCTCGAAAAGGCAAAAGAGAAAATCACCTCATCCAACGTGATATTTGTTACAGGAGATATCACGAAGTCATGGGCTTGTAGCAATGAGTCTGCTGATTTGATTACCTGTAATCTCGTTCTAGAACATATCGAAGACCTCTCATTTATATTTTCAGAAGCATTTCGTGTATTAGTAAAAGGAGGATATTTCTTCATTTGTGAACTCCATCCGTTCAGACAATATCGAGGAACACAAGCTAATTTTCAAAGAAATCAAGAAGTGATTAAAATTCCAACATTTGTGCATCATATCTCAGATTTTTTTAACACAGCAAAAAATCATAATTTCATGCTAGAGGACTTCAGAGAGTGGTGGCATAAACAGGGGCAAAATAAACTACCCAGACTCGCATCATTTTTGTTCAGAAAGTGAAGGCGCTATCGAACAGTATGCACTCCAAAGCTAAATGCTTGTTGAAACTCAGACTAGACGTTTGCGCGATCACCTCATTAATTTAGCAGTTATAATTTTTGAAGTGAAAATTCATATCGAATTAATGAGGACAGTGAATGGAAGTTTTCTTAGCTAGTATTCAACATCTTGAGAGTTTGTCGATACTGTTTGATCGATATCGTGTTTTTTATCAGCAGACATCAGATGTTGAAGCTGCCAAGAAGTTTTTACAAGAGCGTTTCAATAATAATGACTCGGTTGTGTTTGCAGTTGCTAATAATGGGGAAATAGTTGGATTTACTCAGCTTTATCCTAGCTTTTCTTCGGTATCCATGAAACGGATATGGATATTAAACGATTTGTATGTGGAAGAGTCGCATCGCAGGAAAGGAATCGCAAATTTACTGATGAATGCTGTCGAAAAGTATGCAAAGGAGAGCGGTGCAGTTCGAGTCATTTTAGCTACTCAAATTTCTAATACAAATGCACAACAACTCTACGAATCGCGGGGGTACACTAAGAATAAAGAATTTTACCATTACGCTTTGCAGTTGCAGTAGTAGCAATACAACCCTGTTTTTGTAGCACTTTGTAGAAAATAGTTATAGAGTTTTATGGAGATTAAAAGACTCCAAGAAAATGATTATCCACTACTATCGTCTGCTATCCAACTTTTGATACCAGAAGTGAATCGGGTTGGTAGTATAGCTAGCAATGCGCATTTGATGCGAGCCTTGGCAGATAAAAATTGCTATTTTATTGTTTGTTTGATTGACTCATCTCCAGTTGGATATTTAAGCGCCTTTCGTTTTCCTGCTATAGAAAACGATGTATTTTACGTCTACCTTTACGACATCAGCGTAGATGAAAAACTCAGAAACAAAGGGCTAGGTTCACGAATGATAGCAGAACTAAAGAAGTATTGTAAGGAAGATGGGGTTGAGCACATATGGGTTGGAACATCATTAGAGAATGAGGCTGCACGGAAAACTTTTGAGAACACAGGCGCACAGAAAGTCAGTGAAACCTACATTGAATACATCTACAGGATTAACATCGAGGTGTGATTCACACTAGTAAAAGAATATTTACAACGCTCTGCGAGATGATGGTGTTTATCTGATGCAGGATATCCAACCCCACGATTTCATGAACGACTATTACATCATCAAAAAATAAAACAACCGTTTATGTGCAAACTCTACGCGATCGCATCACTTTCCCAAATCCGAAGCAACCGCAATTTATTACGCTCTAATAGCCAATCTCTCTCTGGCTGGGGAATACTTACTCCTCAACACGATTGCTTTGAACAGTGATTTGGATTAGATGCTCAAGCATTCACACTAAATCGAGAGGATCTCAACCAAAAACAACTCTACTTAACTATGGTGTGATCGCCAAGCAAGAATTCCCGATTATAAGATTCAGCGATTGCTAATTTTACCTGTCACAACTAGCAGTACTCATTCGTCTCATCTATGAAAGCCTATTTTATAAAGAGGTTGCCGAGATGCAGAGCCGAATGGAGCTGGGAAAAACCAATGCAGCCGCTTATCAAGCGATGTTGCACCTGGAACGGTATGTTCGAGCCAGCAGCATCGAGCCAACACTGCTGGAACTAATTAAAATTAGAGCATCACAAATTAACAGTTGTGCATTTTGCATCGATATGCACACTAAAGATGCCAGAGTTAATGGGGAAACTGAACAACGGATTTATGCTCTCAATGCGTGGCGGGAGACTCCATTTTTTACCCCAAAAGAACGGGCAGTTCTTGCCTTTACAGAAGCCGTTACTTTGATTGCAACTGACCATGTTTCAGATGAAATCTACAATGAAGTGAGCCATTATTTTGCTCAAGATGAAATAGCAAACCTGTTGATGGCGATCGTCACGATTAACGGCTGGAATCGGATTGCAATTACCACTCGTATGCTTCCTGGCAGCTATGAGCCGCAACCATTACAGGAGAGAAAAACGGCTCTTGAAACACTTTCTGCGTAAGTAACCTGGGGGAGTGAAAACCTTTTTCATTCTCCTAAAACTATTCAGTCATATCAATACACGCTCAGGGAGTAGTAAAGATGCAACGCATGATTCGATATGCCACTATCGCTGTCATTATTCATGCTATTGTCGTAGTCTTGCATGGTTTAGCCCACAAGAAAATACCCGTTCCTTTATCTGCGCTGCAAAGTCTATTTGTCGTTTCTATCATTGTGTTAGCTCCGATCGCTGCCATGATTTTACTTTGGACATCATTTCAGCAGGTTGGTAGCTGGTTGTTGCTGAGTTCAATGGTTGGAGCATTTCTATTTGGTCTCTACAATCATTTCGTTGCGATCAGTCCCGATCATATCTCCCAAATTCCATTTACTGGTTGGGGTGTCCTCTTCCATATCACTGCTATTCTTCTATTCTTGACAGAAGGACTTGGATGTGCATTAGGCGCATGGTCATTGAGTACTCTACAGCAAACAGAGCAGGTTTTATGAGTCATCTCGAAACCTTCAACCAGCATCGTCCTCTTTTATTTGGGATTGCCTACCGGATGTTGGGAACGGCTACTGATGCTGAAGACATGGTACAAGAAACCTTCCTGCGCTGGCAGCAAACAGCAGAAGACACGGTGAAATCTGCTAAAACTTATTTGTCAACAATTATCACCCGCCTGTGCATTGACCATCTGCGCTCTGCCCGTGTGCAACGAGAGCAGTACGTAGGGTCGTGGCTACCTGAACCGATTATAACTCAACAATCCGATGATCCAGCTGCTCTGTTAGAGTTGGCAGATTCCCTTTCGATGGCGTTTTTAGTGATTCTAGAACGCTTATCACCCATCGAACGAGCCGTATTTCTGCTGCGGGAAGTTTTTGAGTATGACTACGACGAAATTGCTCAGATGGTAGGGAAAAGTCCAGCCAACTGCCGCCAAATTCTGCGGCGATCGCGCCAGCATATCACTGCTCAACGTCTTCGCTTTCCGGTTTCCCATCAACAACAGGAGCAAATTACAACAAAATTCCTAGAAGCTTCAACCCAGGGTAATTTGCAAAGTTTGCTGGCACTTCTAGCAAAAGATGTCACTTATTGGTCGGATGGCGGAGGACAGGTTGCTGCTGCCTTAAAACCGCTACAGGGATCAATGAAAGTCGCCCGGTTTTTGCTGGCGATTCGCAGCAAATGGCTTGCTGAGGCGGTTAATCACATCATCGACATTAATGGACAGTCTGGCATAATCACGTTCGTTAATGGTTGCATTCACAGCGTAACGACATTTGAAATTGTGGATGGCTATATTCAATCTGTCTACACTGTCAGGAATCCAGAGAAGTTGAAGCGAATTATGGCAAATTCACCTTCATGAAACTTTACTCATAAAGTTTAAGGTTATGAGAGGCTATAGCCCCCGCCTTTTTAAAAAAGTCGGGGAGATGAACAGTACTACATTCACCGGACACGAGATGGAATTAATTATTTGGGTGCGACTGGTTGTGATTTGCTAATCGGTTCAAATTCGTAAATGCCGCCGTCTGCCATCAGCGACAAAAATAGATGACTATCCTTGATGACATACGATCGCACAAACGGCCAGTCCTTGACGATGCGATCGTGGAGAGAATCTGGTGGACACTTAGCGCGTGTGAGTGCGAGCACACCAAACTGAAGCTGATTAGCTCCTGATGATTTCCAGGTGCTGCGTCCTCGATTGCAGTCAATTCGCACACTTACACCACCGTCGGTTGCAAAGGCGATTGTGTACTTACTCTTGTCCTTTGGTGTTAGTGTTGTCCCATCACCGCTTTGAAACTTCACCAACTGCCAGGAAGCACCTACGAGACTGGTTTGATTTCCAGACGATGCAGCCCTGGCATCCATTTCCCGCTCCACCAGGGCGAGACGCTCCCGCCAAGGGTCAGGCTGCATCTTCGCCTGACCATCCATGTTGAACATCATCAGGTCAAACTTTGCAGGATCGAATTTTGGCCAAGACGGCAATCCAGCACCATTCGGATCGCCGTTCTTGGCAAAGTTCACAAAATACTGATGGAAGGTTTTTGCGATCGCGCGGTCTCGGTTGGTGAGTTCAGAGCTATAGCGTTTGTCCATCTGGTCGAACATGAAACTCAACTCACCCGCGTGAGGGGCGCTAGTCACCTTCGGGCGCAGGGAATCGACAACATAGTCGAAGCGATACAACCAAGACGGCGTTCCCCTAGCGGTCATCTGCCTAGCAACGAAGCGTGCTGGCTCGTGCATGGTCATATCAATTGCGATTCGGAATGCCAACTGGTCTGTCGGCAGCTTGCCTTCTGGATCGTAGAGTCGGCGGGCACGTTCGGCATCAGATCCAAAGAAATTGAGCGGCCGCGTTCTGTCCGGTGGATAATCTGCCGCAAGGTCATCGCCGGTGGTGCCGATCATCAGTGGCACCTTCGCAATGTTGCCGCGCAGGATATTCTGCTCTGGCTGCGCAGTTACGACATCGCCGTCGTTCACAGGGCCGCCAGCATAACTCGGCGGTAACTTCAGGAGGGCTTCCATGCTCATCTCACCGTTGACCTTCTCAGCAGGTAGCGCGCGCAGTGCTTTGAGTCCAGCCGCGCCCGTATCGCTGATGCCGACACTCTTTGCGAACTCAATACCGCTTTCTTCGGCAGACGGCAACGAACTGATCGCTTCTTTGAGCTTGCGGTGCTGAACGATGTAACTTCTGCCGCCACCCGACAGCACTGCCGCACGATGGAATAATCCGCGCGCCGCAGGCCAGGTGAGTAGGTGTACCACCGATATGCCGCCAGCCGATTCGCCAGCGATAGTCACCTGATTCGGATCGCCGCCAAAAGCCTCAATGTTTTTCTGAACCCATTTCAACGCCGCAAGCTGATCGAGTAGGGCGTAGTTGGCGAGCGGTCGATGGTTTTCGGCGCTCAACGCAGGATGTGCAAAGAAGCCCATCCGCCCAAGTCGGTAATTGATACCCACCAGTATCACACCCTGACGCGCGAACTGACTGCCGTCGAAGAACGGAACCGATGCCGCGCCATTCAGAAAGCCGCCACCGTGAATCCATACCATCACTGGAAGTTTCTGCCCAGACTTGATATTTGCTGGACGCCAAACGTTCAGAACCAGACAATCCTCACCCCGCGTCGAACCGCTAGCACCAGCATCACCGGGAATGGGCTGCTGCACGCAATCGTTGCCATATTGTATTGCCTTACGCACACCTTTCCAAGGCTGCACGGGCTGGGGCGATCGCCAACGCAGGTTCGCCACTGGGGGTGCTGCGTAGGGAATGCCCTTGAAGGAGAGGACATCACCTGATACCGCTCCCTCGATTACGCCAGGCTCAATTTTCACCCTCTTGCCGTCCATCTGAGCATTACTACCGCTACTCAAGAAGAACGACGAGGTTAATAGGGCGATCGCTGCTATTTGTATGCGGTTGTTTGACATAATATAATCTCTTTAGTTTATGCATATGTCATGGGAGGAACAAGACGAAAGCGGCTAGTCATTAAAAAATAGGTTGGTATAACCAACCACTCTTAGTTGCACTTACTTACAGCAGAAATTAGGCGGTTAATTTATATATAAGTCACCGCACTACCAAATGCTCTGAACACAGAAAATCTTAATGGTTTGATGCATATATGAATTAGTATCGATTCCCAGTAATATGCAACAATTACGACCACCCTATCGATAAATTCCTGGGCGATCGCTTGAGAATGTATGCGGATTTAACTTAACAAACAAGTAAGCTGCATTAAATGCATTAAGTATTTAGCGATCGCATTTTTCCCACTAGTGCTTAGGGTTGTCAATTGAGCGATCGCTATTCAAAGCAGGCAATTTTACCTGCCAGCCCTCAACACCTGTTCAGCCGTCAGCTTTAAATCTGGAAAAGTTGGAGAGGCAATCGCCTGATTGCCCCGAAGTTGCTGAATTTCATACTCTCCATCCACTAGCTTACAGATAGAGAGGGTGGGTTGTTTGGGCTTTCCAATGTGTCGAGTTCCACCCAAGCCTGCGTAGTCTGCAATCCAATATTCTGGAATTCCTAGAACTGCGTAGTCCTCATCCTTACGAGCATAATCATTTTGCCAGTTGCTGCTCACAACTTCTGCTACAAACTTAATTGAACTACCTAACGTCAGAATCGATGGCTCAGACCAAAGTGGTTCTTGGATAAGTTCGTCTTGATCGATAACTGCAACATCAGGTCGAAATGCTGTCATACCAGTGTTAGAAGGGCGTAACAGCCCACGCTGAAGAACAAACCAGGGTAAGTCTGTAGTGTCGATTTGGACACAGATCTCTGTGGTAATAAAAGCTGCAACCTCTTCATGCAGACCTGTAGGTTCCAAGTCGAACACCTCTCCATCAATCAGTTCGTAGCGGTTATCGCTACCGTAACGGGCAAGAAACTCTTCAAAGTTGAGCGGCTGCTGTTGTATTGGTTGGTTGATCGCAATAGTCATAAGTCAACTTAGCCCAATCAATGCCTTCAGTATTGTTGTAATTATATTTCATCAAACTGGTGCAAGCGAATCGCTGTGTTATGCTACGCCAAACGCTTCAGAAGATTTTCGACACTCGCCTTCCACTCACTGCTGCCTGAATCTTCCCAAACACTTTGCAGCTCAGAATCAACCAAAACTCGATTGACAGCACTTCTAGCTTTATTAACAACTGCGGAATGCATCTCACCTTGTCTTTCAACCCACTCCATAACTTCATCGGGAAGTGATGTTGCCGCTCTACCCATTAATGCCACAACTACTTCAGCAGCAGCGATCACATTTTTCTCATTAGTGCTTAGGTTTTAAAATCGGGCGATCGCTTCCTAGACAGTTTTCACCTCTTGTTCTTTTAAATAAATTCAACACGTCCACACATTTCTTCCACATCTAACCACTCCCAAATTAAAATCAAGCTGCGTATGATCTCACCAATTGAGCGACTACCCTGACTACAGTAGACAATGCCAGCATGATTAACACCTGCTTGATGGAAGCGGAGAAAATCTGCATCTTGAGTGAAAATTACTCTACTCTCAGCCAGTGTAAACGCTAGTTGTTGTTCATCTGAGACAGATATTAATCCTTGTTCTGGGGTAGTTGTAACATCAGTACCACGACGGCGTAATCCGTCTGCAATGACGTTACTAACATTTTCATCTAGGTGAAATCTAATCGTCCTAGACATCTCGATTGTCTAGTTTTTGCAACAAAAGCGAAGGAGTTTGCGCCTGCAACTGTTTAGCAAACTCTTCATCTTCTAGAATTTGTTGCCTTATTTCCTCAAGATGATCGTGATAATATGCCAACGCCGCATACACATCAGCCAAGGTGATACTGGGATACTGCGATACTATCTCATCTGGTGAAAGTCCTAATCGTTCGTGCCAGATGACAATATCCTGCACTCGAATCCGATGTCCAGCAATACGCGGTTTACCACCACATACACCAAGCGTGATTTCGATGTGTTCAGAAATAACTGACTCCATAAAAAAACCCGCCTTTTAGCCACGACACTTTACAAATACTCCTATTATGGCTTTTTTGGGGTGTTTATAAGGGTCGTGTGATTGAAAATTATCTCGACGCAGAATGACATGGCTACTTTCCCTTCGCTTCTGGTAAAAACCCACCTTTTTCAACGCTTTGATGCATTCTTGCCCTGAAATTCTAGGTATTCTACTCACACAACCACCAGAAACGTTTCAAACTTCTCTTCTGGAACAGTTAAGCCATCCTCCTCCAAAGCTGCAACGTAGCCTAAAATTCCTCCCTGATATTTGAAAGAGCTTCCTCCTTTGTCCTACCTTGGCTGATACACCCCTTAAGGCTTGGATACTCTACCACCCAATAGCCATCTTCGTCTTTGTAGAGAATTACTTGCCTCATTCTCTGGTTCATGCTGACAAACTATGCACAATTACTTTTAATTCTAAGTTACAAAAAAATTTCTAATGAGAGCAAAGTTGATTCCTTAGCCATGCACTGTTTTTCTGTAGTATTGTGTTCAGTCTAACGGTTGAACTCACCGGATGGGGATAATCTTTGCAACTCAACCATACTAAAACGTTCTGGTGCAGCGCGATTGTTAGATTTCAGCATTTAGCATCTATGCCTGCTTGACAATGCTAATCGATTAATCCTTCTGTTGCATATTAATTTCTCCGATGTTCACCGCATTTGAAAGCTTTAGAATCCACTCAATTGCAGAAATGATATCTGTAAGAGGGATCGGAACTTGCTGCTCAAATCTACCTTCTTCAATATCTGCCATTACTTCTTCTGTAGCGACATTTCCAGGGTTAATAACTGTAACACCAATCTTGTAATCACGTAGAGCTATCTTTAAAGCTTGTGCTGCGCCTCGCAATCCGAATTTTGATGCTGTATTAGCTACCTCGATCGATGCAGCATTATCTAGACCAGATAATGAGCCGATAAATATAGCTCTTGGATTATTCGATCTAACAAGATTTTTGGTGAGTTGTTTAGTTAGTTCAATAGGAGCAATCGTATTTACAGCTATCACATAACGAGTTTCTCGATCAGGACTTTGCATGAAGTTGTATCGCTCCGTAAACGCACCTTCTTCCCACACTCCACCCATAAATAACAGTGCATCCAAGCGAGATTCACCAACACTATCAATAACTGATCGTATCCCTTCTGCTGTGGAAATATCTGCTTGAATCCACTCTCCTGCAACAGGCTGGCTCCTTGAAACAGAAAGCACATACTCACCTTTTTGAGCAAAATGTTGAGCAACAGCTGCACCAATGCCTCGACTGGCTCCTACAACAAGAATTTGCTTTTTCTCTAATTCCATTTCGATATTTCGTAATGATGCTTTGATTAACATCTAACGGCATAGTTGAGCGGCGACCGACCAACGTGAAACGAAGAAGAAGGCTTTGTTCGCTGCTCCAACTTCAATGATCGGGTTTAGTATGGCTAAAATCGCTTCAGCGTCATCGAGTTGAGCGTCTCGAATTAGCAGATCCACTCAATCACCTCCTTGATTAAGAAAGCTTTCTTCGTCAGGAAACATGCTAAACCAAAAATCCTAAACCTTACCAATACCTCTCTGGAACAAGATATTATCGATGCTCTGAAAATCCCGTCTCCACCAACAATGCAACCTAACGACCCGGTTGAGCGGCAGCAGATCAACCTGAACGAAGACGAAAAGACTCTCAACTGTCCGCTCCAACCGGATTGTTGGGCGGCTGCTACCTACAATGAGACTACAACTTTTTTAGTTGGTTTTCGATGGCATCACAGGCTACACCCACCCCATTTTCTGCCTGCACAATTCGCCCAATTTCCGCTGCTTTGGCTGCATAACTCGGATTCTCAAGCAATTCGCTCAATTCCTTTACAACTCGTGAAGCGGAGTATTGTTCGCGGGAAATGGTACGAGATGTTCCTAATCGTTGAACTCTTGCTGCATTGTCAGGCTGATCATGACCGTACGGCATGATTAAAGTTGGACGACCTGCCCGTAATGCCTGTGCTGTCGTACCAACGCCGCCCTGGTGCACGATCGCACAAGCATCAGGAAAAATTTGAGAATATGGCGCATAGTTGACTGCTAAAACATTGGCTGGAAGGTTCTCCAGTCGCAAGTGGTTGCCAATGAGAAAAACAGCGCGACGATTGAGTTGTTTGACGGCTTGAAGACTTTCTTGGTAGAAATTTCCCGCATTCATCACCGCAGCAGAGCCAAGCGTGAAGACAATCGGAGGGTCGCCCACTTCTAAAAACTGCTTCAGTTCTGGGGCCAGTTCTGCGCCTTCCTGCGTTCCATCGTAGAAGGTGAAGCCTGCAACGATGGTGTTGTCTGCCCAGTCGGGTTGAGGTTGCCCGAACACCGAAGAAAATAAAGCAACGACTAGGTAAGGCGAAAATCGATTCTCAAGAAAGGGATTATAGTCAATCGGGGATAAGCCAAGTTCTCGGCGCAGTTGTCGAATCGGATCTGCCCAAGAGTTACTGACAATTTTGGCAAAATTAAGCACGCCTCGACTCACTAATGGTCCCAGTTTGTATAGCTTTGCTAAAGCCGGGAACGGCGCTAAAACCGGAGGATCATAGATTGAGAAAAATGAGAGGGGAACCATTGCGCTAGAAGCCCATCGCATTCCGAGTTTTTCTGCCACAAGCGGCGTTGCCATCACGCCTTCACCCGAAAAGATGAAGTCTGCACTTTTGGCAACATCGAGTATATCCGTATACATTTCGCGTAAATTCGGGTTCGCCCACTGACGCACCATGTATTCTTGTCCGGTCTTTAAATCCATCATCCGCGCCATTTCCTGCGGGTCTTTCATCGCTGTGAAATCCGGGCGCATGGCGTGAAACTCAAAGCCTAAAGCTTGCAGCTTCGATTGATACACTTCATGCGTGACAAACCCAACATCATGTCCTCGCTGCCGTAGCTCTAGCGCAATCGCGATCATGGGATGGAGATCGCCAAGCGTTCCCAGGGTTGTGACAACAATTCGACTCACTTTCTTCCCCCTCAATCAGCAGCGCTTCCGTAAATAGGACTGCTCAATCTTAACCCTTTAAGTCGCCCCACCAACAATCTCAAGATATCTGCCACCACAAGTAACTAAAAGCAGCCCAACTATTAATTATGCGGAAACTTTCCGTATATCACACTCAGGACTTAGGTAGAGAAAGGATTACAAGCATATTAGTAATAATATCAAGAAATTTTCTGGATATCGTCAATATCCAACTAGATATACAGAATTTTTCCGTATAACCACCTTATTTAGGGTGAATATCTAGAAATTTTCACCGATATTATCCTTTTTCGGATCATAGATGGAAAGATTCCGTATATTCACCTGATTTTGTACGTAAATACAGGCTTTTCAATATATTACTTGCTGATATCCAGAATTTTTCTGGTATTTCATCCTAAATTCCCCCTCTCTGTTTGCAAAGAGGGGTTAAGAGATTACGCGCTAAAGTACTTCGCTACAGGGTGATAAGCAATAATCGCAGTTGTAGACTGTTCCGGATAAAGCTGCTCACTTTCATCCATATACAAATTAATCCTGCCAGTTCCCAACAACTCCAACTGCTTGTACTGATCCTGAATATTCGGACAAGCCGGATATCCAAAACTATACCTTGAGCCACGATATCGCTGTGCCAAAATATCCCGAATATTATCGGGTTCCTCAGCACCAAAACCCAATTCTCGCCGAATTCTAGCGTGTGTCCACTCAGCCAACGCTTCCGCCACCTGCACGGCTAAACCGTGGAAATACAGATAATCTGTGTATCTATTATCTGCAAACAGCTTCTGCGCGTACTCCGTGGCAATATGTCCCACCGTCACAGCTTGCATCGGGAAGACATCAATAATTCCCGACTCCTTCGGTGTAAAGAAATCTGCAATACATAGTCTTCTCAAAGACTTCTGTCTGGGAAACTCAAACTTTGCTACTTCCTTCACGTTCTTTGCGTCTTTGTGGTTCGTTTCATAAATATACAGCGAATTCCCCTCAGCCTGACAAGGGAAATACCCGTAAATCACCTGTGGATGCAGCAACTTCTCCTCAATAATTCGCTGCTTCCACTCCTCCAAAATTGGATAAACTTTCTCATTCAAGAAAGCCTGATACTCTTCCTTAGATTGCTCCTTCGGCTTGCGGAATTGCCACTGCCCCGCAACCAGAGCTTGCAAATCCAAATACCAAAATACTTCCTCTAAAGAAATATCACTAGGCTGTAACAGTTTTGTTCCCCAGAAAGGCGGTGTGGGACGTTCTATATCTACCGCTACTGCTTCCGAACGGCGAGTATCTGCTTCCTTGGTTTCGGTAGGTGCTTTTTCCTCAACAGTTTCTGCTTCTGCCACAGGCTTTTTATGTCCATTTTCGGAAATTCCATCCTCGGCAAATTCATCCAAAAAGCCCTTGAAATCATCCCACTTACCAGAATACTTCGCTGGCATTAATTTATCCATGAAGTGTAAATCTGAGAAAGCATCTTTGCCGTATACTACCTTACCTTTGTAGGTATTTTGACAATCCTCGTGGACAAATTTGGGAGTTAGCGCCGCACCGCCCAAAATTACGGGAACGGTGATTCCCTTTTCGTTAAACACCTCCAAATTCTCTTTCATGAAGGCGGTGGACTTCACGAGCAAGCCACTCATCGCGATACAATCAGCTTTATGCTTTTCGTATGCATCAATGATGTTTTCCACTGGCTGCTTAATCCCCAGATTTATTACCTTATAGCCGTTGTTGGACAAGATAATATCCACAAGGTTTTTGCCAATATCGTGAACATCACCTTTGACTGTGGCAATTATTACTGTACCCTTAGCGTTATTACCAGCTTCAGATTTTTCCATGAACGGTTCCAAGTAAGCAACCGCCGCTTTCATAGTTTCTGCTGACTGTAACACAAATGGTAGCTGCATTTGCCCTGAACCGAACAATTCACCCACTACTTTCATTCCATCCAGCAGAAAGGTGTTGATAATGTCTAGCGGTTTGTATTTTTCTAGGGCTTTTTCCAGGTGTTTTTCTAAACCAATGCGCTCGCCGTCGATGATGTGACGTTTGAGCATTTCTTCAATGGGGAGATTTTCATCAACGCCTTTGTCGCGCTTGGTTGTCACCCCTTCAAACATTGTTGTCAGTTCCCCTAAGGGATCGTAAACGCAGACATCACCCTCAAATTTCCGTTCATCGTAAATTAGCTGACGACAAACTTCTTGGTGTTGGGGTTCTATTTTCGATAGCGGTAAAATTTTGCTGGCACTGACAATAGCTGCATCCATTCCCGCCGCGATCGCTTCATGCAAAAACATCGAATTCAATACGATTCGCGCTGCTGGGTTCAAGCCGAAGGAAACGTTGGAAACACCAAGAATAATATGGCATCCGGGCAATTCTTGGTGAATGCGGCGGATTGCTTCAATCGTAGCTTTGCCATTAGCGCGGTCTTCTTCAATACCCGTAGAAATAGGTAGTGCCAATGGATCGAAAAAGATTTCACGGGCTGAAATGCCAGATTCTAGAGCCTGGCGATAGGCGCGTTGGGCAATTTGAAATTTCTTTTCGGCTGTCCGTGCCATTCCGTCTTCGTCAATGGTGCCAACGACTACACCCGCACCGTACTTCTTCGCTAACTCCAACACTTTGAGGAAACGTGGTTCTCCATCTTCGTAGTTGGTGGAGTTCAGAATACACTTACCTCCAGCGACTTTTAAACCCGCCTCCATCTTTTCCCATTCTGTAGAGTCGAGCATCAAAGGTAGTGTGACATTATTAACTAGACGCGAGACTACTTCGTGCATATCCCGCACGCCGTCACGCCCCACATAATCCACGTTGACATCGAGAATGTGCGCGCCTTCTTTGACTTGCGATCGCGCCATCGAAACCAGTCCATCCCAGTCTTCGGCGTTGAGCAACTCCCGGCATTTTTTAGAACCACTGGCGTTTAATCGTTCGCCAATAATTAAAAAGGAGTTATCTTGCTCGTAAGGCTGAATGCTGTAAATTGACGCTGCGGCTGCTTCTATTTGCGGCTGTCTGATTTTTGGCTTTAGCTCTCTAGCAATTTCTGCTAATTGTTGAATATGTTCTGGACGTGTCCCACAGCAACCCCCTATCACTTGGACACCCAAATCTTCAACAAAGTGCATTAACGCCATTCGCAATTCCATTGGTGTCAGGCGGTAGTGTGCTTGTCCGCCGACATTTTCAGGCAAACCCGCATTCGGAATACAGGAAACCACGAAGGGAGAATGTTGAGAAAGATACTTAATGTGTGGTTTCATTAAGTCTGGGCCAGTGGCACAGTTTAGACCGAGAATGTCTATTGGATAAGGTTCTAAAATTGTTAGTACGGCGCTAATTTCCGTACCAACTAACATCGTTCCCATTGTTTCCATTGTTACAGAAACCATCAAGGGACGACGCTGACCTTTTTTAGCAAAGACTTCTTCAATGCCATTTAGTGCTGCTTTAATTTGCAGTACATCCTGGCAAGTCTCGACAATGAATAAATCAACACCGCCATCCCAAAGTGCCTCTGCTTGCTCGGCAAACGCATCTTTGATTGTATCAAAATCTATGTGTCCCAAGGTTGGCAGTTTGGTTGTTGGCCCCATCGAACCAGCAACAAACCGAGGTTTCTCAGGAGTGGAGTATTGCGCTGCAACGCGTTTTGCTAGTTCTGCGGCTGTTTTACTGAGGTAGTAGGCTTGATCTGCTAAGTCGTATTCTGCTAGAACTATCGATGTACCGCCAAAAGTATCAGTTTCAATGACATCGGCACCCGCAGCGAGAAAATCACTGTGAACCTTTGCTACAGCTTCGGGTTTAGTATGAACTAAGTACTCGTTGCAACCTTCATATTCAGCGCCACCGAAATCGTCAGCAGTAAGATTTTGCCTTTGCAGGTTGGTTCCCATCGCGCCATCGAAGACAAGAACTGGGCGATCGGGACTATGCAGGCGTTCTAAAAAGGGATGAGTCATATTTTCCAAGCAAATTGGGTAGTCTTG
This sequence comes from Chlorogloeopsis sp. ULAP01, assembly GCF_030381805.1. NCBI lineage: Bacteria > Bacillati > Cyanobacteriota > Cyanophyceae > Nostocales > Chlorogloeopsidaceae > Chlorogloeopsis > Chlorogloeopsis sp. ULAP01. The sequence goes on along the minus strand of NZ_JAUDRH010000007.1, from coordinate 422,467 downwards.
CGAGCTTTGACTTAATTTATTATTTTCCAAAATTTCTAGACTTTCGGACGACTTTAGTAAAAACTAAACTGTAGTAAATTTTTTAGATCGTTTGATTCCTCGCTTTTAGGCAGGCTTAATGAATTTATCTCACTCAGTTAGTGTGTGACAATCTCAATACCGATCGCGTCGCCTCACCCGAAGAAGCTTTTCCTGCTCATGTTGCCCATCGATTAGCTCGCAACTGAGAGATTTACTATACCTCTGGTAAAGATAGTTGGTTAGCCCGCATACCATTGATTGATATAGGTTTTTAACAAGACACTCCTGAAACTCTGGTATTCAGTATCCACGGTTAAATATTTAGCCATTTTTCAACATGATTTCGCTATATTCTTTCCTGTTCCCTCAACCCTGTTAAGAGTTCCCTTCTAGATAATTTATTTTGCACGACTACTTAGGTTGCAGGAGAGCCAGTGCAGTGGTTCAACAGGCTCTTTGTAACCTGGGGAAGCTAAAGAAGTCACATCTACATTTTAGGAAGACTCTTCGCAACTATTTAGGTTAGACGTAACATCACTAGGCGATCGCAATAATTGAGAGGATATGCACTTGTAGTCAGGGCTTAAAGTCTAAGAGAATCAGAACTAGCCGTAACGCACCCTACAATTTAAGATTTACTTTATAAATACTCTCTTCAAATCAGTCAAGCTATTAAACTACTATTTAATGTTTCTACTGTAAATCATATCTAATCTTTAAAGTGGAAATATTATTTTCTCCTTATAGTATTCTTACTTTTTTACGCTACTTTCTATTTTAATTGATGTATTTCACAAAAATCTAACCTGTAAAATTGCCATCATTAATGTAATCTGAGTTTCCCTGATATCCAAACTGCTAATTAGAGCCCAGCCACGTGTTGTAACTTTATCAAATAGCCTTAGTTAAGCCTATTTCAGAATTTCATCATATCAGTAACGATGAAAGTTTCAACTTTACAAGATTAGTCATATAAAGAGAAATAGGAATTACGAAACTCAAGATTTAGGGAAAACTTTAAGGTTATTTTTTGACAGTTTTTAAGTTAGATTGAAACATTTGAAATCAGGTTTTACAAGATGCTTCGTCAACAAATATCGCTGGCATCAGTATCAACCATATTAGCTTTGAGTACTGTTTCTTCTTCCTCAGCAGTCTCTTCTATTATTCGTCCTGTACTTGCCCAATCATCGGGTATTAGTACTTCTTTTCCTGTTCCACAATCTGTTCCTAATGGTACACAAGTGCAGATCAATGGCACACCCAGTATGGAAAAGATTAATCAGGCACTTGCACAACAATTTCAAGCTAAGTTTCCAGGTACAGAGGTCAATATTGGTTACGATGGAACAGATGCTTCTGTACAAGCGTTAAGAGATGGAAAGATTGATTTGGCTGCGATTGGTCGTTCGCTAACCCAAACAGAACAAGCGCGAGGACTTGCAACTGTTCCTATTACCCGTAATAAAATTGCTGTAATTATTGGAAAAGACAATCCGTTTAATAGTAGCCTAACTTCTGAACAGTTCGCCAGAATCTTTCGGGGTGAAATTACCAATTGGTCGCAAGTTGGGGGATCTCCCCAAGCAATCCGCTTGATTGATCGCCCAGAAAATAGTGACTTACGGCAAGCACTTCAAAATTATCCCGTTTTTCAGAAAGCTCCATTTCAAACGGGTGCAAATGCCGTCAAACTTACACAAGATACTACCGAAGCGGTTATCAAACAATTAGGAGTAGATGGCATTGGATATGCGATCGTCGATCAGGCTATAAACAACCCCAATGTCCAAGTTGTGCCGCTACACAATGTTCCTCCCACCGATCCCCGCTATCCATTCTCTCAACCTTTGGGATATGCTTACCAAAAAGTCGATCCTAGTCCTGCCGCTACTGCATTTTTAGGCTATGCAACTGCCCCTGAAAATCAGCAAATCATTGAACAAGCTAGAACTGGAAATTTAATCGCCGCTCCCGAAACAACTGCTTCACCTACAACTGAGGTAACTCCTTCACCTACTCCTGAAGCAACTGTTTCACCTGCAAATACCCCCGTCACCACAGCGACAACAGAATCTCAAGGTGAGTTTCCCTGGTGGTGGTTATTGCTAATTCCATTATTGGGTTTAGGTGGATTGTTGTGGTGGCTAAGTCGGCGCACCACTGCTGCTGCCACCCATACACCAGTGGCAGCACCTGTTCCTGCTGCTCCAGTCAGTCTTCCTGAGAGCCGGATAATTTTGACGCCCCGAAATTGCACAAATGCGTATGCTTACTGGGAAATTCCCAATCAGGTGAAAGCAGATTTGCAACAGCAAGGTAAACATCAATTGAAACTGCGTCTATACGATGTCACTGATATTGATATGGATCGGCAAACACCACATAGCACAAAGGAGTTTGATTGCGAGCTACAGGCGCAAGATTTGCACATACCGATTGCAACAGACAACCGTGATTATGTTGCTGAATTGGGTTATGTCACCCACAGCAATCGCTGGCTGAAAATTGCTCGTTCGGCTCCAGTGCGAGTTCCTGCCTGTAAACCTGTTGTTGGCATCCCTACTGTGGCAGCAGCTAATTCTTTAGTGAGCGATCGCCCGGTAACAACAGATGAAAGTCGTTTGATCATGGTGCCTCGCAACTCCACAGATGCTTATGCCTACTGGGAAGTTCCAGAAGCTCGCAAGGCGGAACTGCGGCAACAAGGTGGACAACAACTGGCGCTTCGTGTCTATGACACTACAGGCATAGATCTAGAACAACAGCCTGCTCATAGAGTTCGGGAAATAGAATGTGATGAACAAGCATCAGACTTGCATATCCCTATTGCTGAGAGCGATCGCGACTATGTTGCAGAATTAGGCTATGTCACCGCCGATGCACGTTGGCTAAAACTTGCTCGTTCAGCTCCTGTAAAAGTTCCATATAATTTCTCACAAGACAGTACAGCCAGATTTTCCAACGATGGAGCTATCTCTGAACGGGTTGAGAATATATCCAAAGCAACGACTAACATAGCTGGAGATATAGCGAATCAAGTCGGTGGAACAATTGCAGGAGGTACTGCCGCAGTCGCAGGCATCACAGGAGCCGCTCGATCATTTGTGGATAGAGAACAATCTAATCGTGGTGACGATGTTTGGCAACAAGCATCAGTTAATCTACGCACAGATGATGCTCAATCAGCAATGAAGAGCGACTGCCGAATTATCTTAGTTCCTCGTAACTCTAGAGATGCCTATGCCTATTGGGAAATCTCGGATGAGTATAAAGAAGCTGCGCGACAGCAGGGTGGACGCAGGTTGATGTTGCGAGTTCACGATGTGACAAATCTTGATATTGACAATCAGCAACCCCACAGCACTCAAGAGTATGAATGCGATGAGCGCGATCAAGACAAGCATATTTCTATTCCTGTTGGCGATCGCGACTACATTGCAGAAGTAGGTTACTACACTGATGACAATCGCTGGTTAAGGATTATTCGCTCCTTCCACGTTCATGTGCCATCAGAACAATAGGTGATAGGAGACAGGTGACAGGGAACAGTAAACAGTGAACAGTGAAGAATAACTGCTCACTGATAACTGCTAACTGATTATCAATCTTAAAGTGAGGAGATTAAATATGGGACTTTTCTTTGATGTTCTCAGTGCAATTAACAATCCCAATCAACAGGGAAGCGTTAGTCAACTAGAGTCAATCATAAACTCAATTCAGCAATTGGCAACAAATCGAGGTATCCAGCCATCTCAAATCCAAAGTGCGATGACAGTTTTGGGCAATATACTTCGCCCTACACTACAAAAACAGCAATCCGCTTTGGGTAGCACTCAATTACAAAATCTCATTAACCAAGCTGTCAGTGCTAATACAAGCGCATCTGGGCAACAATCTCTGCTCTCGCCTCAGTTACAGCAGCAAATAGTTCAAGCAGTTTCTCAAAAAACAGGATTAAGTCCCAATATGATTCAAGCTGCTCTGCCAAGTCTAATTTCGGCAGTATTAGGTTTTTTGAACATGGGTGCTACTAAACCTGGCATTCAAGGCTCAAATCCGATTTTGAATACTTTTCTAGATAGCGATCGCGATGGTGACACAGATTTAGGCGATGTTCTGAGATTTGCCAATCGTTTTATTAATCCACCAGCCGTTTCCTAATTGGAGGATATAACTCAGCAGACATCGTTAAATTTAAAATGTGAATTTGTAGACCGTAGACAAAAAACAGTCTTTTACCCTTTGTCAGTAAATAGGGACTAGGGATTAGGAACCGGGGAGTAGGAATGAATTTCAATCCCAAATTCTAATCCCCTTTTTTGGTGTATATGTATATTGAGTTTTAGCGGTCGCTTTTACTTTCTTCGTATAATATCGCCAAAAATATGGCGTTCTGCCTTAATTGTTAGTGTGATTTTGCCCATGTAGGCGATCGCTTGTTTCAACTTATTTAGAAGCTACTACCCTTTCTGAGCAATACATACAAAGAAGATAAGCTTTTGATTATAAAAATTTATGTAGAGTTCAACAGGTTGATCAAACACTCTGTGATAAGATTTCTTGTTAAGGCTAGGCTAACGATAATTACTTTTTCTACAAAATTTCTCCTACAATTTTAACCACCAAACTGGTGAAAAAATAGGGTTTGCTTTCAAGCAAATAGTAAAAGATGCTGAAAAAGTAGCAGAAATTAAGGGATTTTAGACACTAAGTGAATTATTCGCGAACTCAAAGTTAATAAAAAACTATTGCCAAAGTAGGTAGAGATTTATTGTGCCTTTTTGAAGAGGTATATATGAATCTTTTCATTTCTACATCTGTCTCACCAGAATTTGCTGATTTTCCACTTGAGAAATAGAAATCAACTCACATTCCTCAAGGTAAAAACTATTAAATGCAGAAAAATCTAGAAATTAAACATTTCAGAGGTTAGTAGACTAAAGTGGAAATAAAAATAAAAATTGTGGAACTTATTATAAGCATGGGTTAAATTACAGCTATTGTCTGCAATTACACTCACAATCTCCAAATGTAAATTTAAAAATGATAAAAAATCTGATGTGTTTTTTTCATTTTTAATGAGATTGCATTACAGGTAAAAGACCATACAAATATAAAAAAAAGGATTAAATATAGAGTTCAATCAGTGTCAACTAACTTAAATTTCCAGGTGAAGATAGTAAATAAAAACAACATTTCAGTGAGGTCATAATTTTGTTGCGAACTGAAGTAGCTTGAATTGTTTGTAGTTTACTCATGCCAGCCTAACTTTTCGGAGTAACTTCTTTACAAAGGCTGACTCATTTTCTACAATTTTTACTTTTATTGGTTCTCAGCTTACTCAACTTCTCTGTTGCACAACGAACGAGATTTGAAGTAATTGAGGTGTGTCTTTTACTCAATTATCAGCTGAGTTTTTGGATTGCGAATTCAGTGAATGGAGACAGTTAACCAAGTGCGACAGACGTTGTAATTAGAAGTCTGAATTTGTTAACTGTTAGTTTTTAGTGCAGCGTTGGCAAACATAGCAATTGTCATCACAGGAGATAAGCCAATGAAAAAGGTTTTATTAGTAATATCCGAATGGGGTTACTGGGGAGAAGAACTGATTGGGCCGTTGGAGGCATGCGATGCCGCCGGATATGACATAACGTTCTTGACTCCAACTGGAAAAAAACCGACTCCACTTTCGGTTAGTTATGCGCCTGGCTATACCGATCCACCTTTAGGGCGATCGGTCACATCAGAACAAATGGCAGAAAAAACACGCAAAGTCGATCAATCCAACCGACTAGATCATCCTAAGAGCCTAGCTCATTGGTTTCCACAGCGAGCCTATCCCAGTTCTGCAACTTATCTTAGAGATATGGAAGCCTATTACAAGAAAATTGACCAGATTGTCGCTGAAGAGCTATTGGAATACGACGCCTTGGTGATTGTCGGTGGCAGTGGAGCAATGATTGATTTGGCGAATAATTATCGATTGCATGAACTTATTATCGGCTTTTATAAACTCAACAAACCGATCGCAGCTGAGTGCTACGGTGTTGCCTGCCTGGCATTTGCAAGGGACTTCAGAGAGAAAAAGAGCCTGATTTGGGGCAAGCACGTCACTGGTCATCCAATTGACTATGACTACATGGATGGTACAGGATTTGAAGGCCCCCATGCGATTGATGGTACGAACAAGGGATTTGGTGATGGATACATCAATTTTGGCCCTCCATTTTACCCACTAGAATTCATTCTTCGCGATGCAGTTGGGCCTGAAGGAGCTTACATCGGCAGAGTCGGTCATGAGACTTCTGTAATGGTGGACTATCCCTTTATTACCAGCCGTTCCACAGCTTCTTCTGTAGAGTGCGGTCGCGTTTTGGTCACAGTTCTGGAAAAAGGAATGACACGCTATGGGTGGTAGCCGCTAAAAAAATACTAGAACAGCCATAATACCAAATTGGCACACGAGAGTCTTGTTTCAAAATTCTGGACTAGCCTATTAATCAATAGTTTTAATCCAAAATCCAAAATTGGTATAAGCCCCGTATGAGGCAATCAATAATGAACAAAACTGGGCGCTTTGCAATTCTGGAGCAATTTCTTGCAGATGGCATCCGTTATATATTTGGTAATCCTGGTACAGTTGAGCAGGGTTTTCTTGATGCCCTCTGGAATTACCCAGAACTTAAGTACATTCTGACGTTACAAGAGACAGTTGCAGTCATGGCAGCCGATGGCTATGCCAGAGCAACTCGCAAGCCAGCAGTAGTGCAAATACACAGCACCCCTGGTTTAGGGAATGCGATCGGTGCTCTTTATCAAGCAAAACGGGGTCACTCGCCACTGGTCGTCATCGGTGGAGATGCTGGAATTAAGTATCAGGCGATGGATGCTCAGATGGCGGGTGATTTAGTCGCTTTTGCTGAACCTGTTACCAAATGGTCAACGATGGTAATGGAGCCATCTTCTCTTTTGCGTGTTTTGCGACGAGCCATCAAAATTGCTGCTACTCCCCCAACAGGGCCAGTATATGTTTGCTTGCCCCAAGATATTTTGGACGCTCCTATAACTGAGGAAGTGAGACCAACTTCTTTCCCCTCTACCAAAGTAGTGCCAGAGGAAGAGTTGCTCAAATCCGCAGCAACTATGTTGGCAGCCGCTCAAAAGCCGATGTTTTTTGTGGGTGATGGAGTGGCTTTTTCTGGCGCGCAAGATGAATTAGTACGCGTTGCCGAAATATTGGGTGCAGAGGTATGGGAAGCAGATGCTGGTGAATTGAATATGAGCCATGTTCATCCTTTGTACCAAGGTGCGACAGGGCATATGTTTGGTTATCAAAGCCTGCCTATCACCTCTAAAGGAGATGTCAACTTAGTTTGTGGTAGCTACCTTTTACCAGAGGTTTTCCCTGAATTAGGTAATATTTTTGCTCCAGAGGCAAAAGTTATTCATATCGATTTAAATGCCTATGAAATTGCGAAAAATCATCCAGTCGATTTGGGAATAGTAAGTGATCCGAAACTCACCCTTGGCAAACTGGCAACTGCCCTAGAAAGCGTCATGACACAAGAGCAGAAGCACACAGCCCAAGCAAGAGCAACTGAAATTGCGCAAGCAAAAGCAGCCAAGCACGAGAGCGAGTTAGAGCGCGATCGCACTGATTGGGATGCTGTACCTCTGCATTTATCTCGTTTTATGGCAGAACTGGCACTGCAATTACCGGAGGATGCCATTATCTTCGATGAAGCTTTGACAAACTCTCCAGCAGTGACACGCTACAAACCGACAACTAAACCAGGACACTACTTTCTCACCCGTGGCGGCTCCTTGGGTGTGGGGATACCAGGAGCGATCGGTGCCAAAATTGCCAATCCCGACAAGACTGTGATTGGCTTTACTGGTGATGGCGGGGCGATGTACACCATTCAAGCTCTGTGGACAGCGGCTCGCCACAATGTAGATGCTAAGTTTGTTGTCTGCAATAACAGGTCTTATCGAATATTGCAGTTAAACATCCAAGCTTATTGGAAAGAACAGGGTATTCCAGAGCATGATTTTCCTCTAAGTTTTGACTTGTCCAAACCAGCAATTCGCTTTGACGAGATTGCTCGTTCGATGGGTGTTGAATCCATCCGGGTTGAAAAACCTGAAGAAATTGCTCCAGCAATTAAGCAGGCATTGTCACACAACGGGCCATTTTTAATTGACCTGGTTTTAGAGGGTAATGTTCACCCAGAAATGATTGGGATCAGGTGTGGGCAATAGTAAGGAACAACGCGATGTATCAAGACTCTAATTACCAGGGTGGGCAACAAAAAAAAGTGACGCGGCGAAGAATGTTGCTGCTTGGTGGAAGTGGACTCTCAGCATTGTTTGTTAGTGGTATTCGTCCCTCTCAAATCTTTGCTCACAGCCCTAAAGCTTCACATTCACCCAAGGATATCCCTATGCTTCCCTTTAGACTGTTTTATGTCAGTATATCAACCCCAAACATTGATAGAGCTGTCCAATGGTATCAACAGAAGCTTGGATATCAGATATTTACAAGAAAAGATTTTCCAGATTTTGGCACCCGAATTGCCGTTTTAGAGTTAGATGACTTCAGACTTGAACTCATCGAGCAAAACGGCTCAGTTCCAATATCACCACCGCGTAATGATCCCCCTGCTCACACCAACATTCATGGTATTTCGCAATTTGCTCTTTTGGTAGATAATCTTGATGCCAAGATAGCAGAACTTAAAAGCAAAGGGATTGAAACAGTCTGGGTAAAACGAGTAGATTACGATCTCAAGTTAAGTTTCCAATTTATTAAAGACTGTGATGGCAATCTGATTCAGTTTGTCGAATTGATGCCTGAAGCTATAGAACATCTAAATGAAATCAGGCGAAGGCATTAAAAGCTAAGGTTACCAAGATATTTGGTACTACCATTATCGCTTTTAAAAAGCAGGAGCAAAACTTCATTACTAACCCACCTGTGGGATCAAAAGTATTTGAGGTTATAAAGGTTATTAATCATCATGCTCCTTGCAAGTATCATAAAAGCCTTAAAGATATCAACGACGAAAAAATCCAGAAATATGCCGCTATCATTTCAAAAAATCTTGTTTATACTTGGCATTTCACAATCTTCATCAAAAAAGAATGTGATTTATCAAAACTCTAATAACCAAATTAAGCAACTAAGAAAAACAACACGGCGAAGAATATTACTTCTAGCTGGATTTGCACTCTCAATCATAGTTTTAATCAGTTTTCATCCCCTGCAAATCTCTGCCCAGTCACCTAAAAAATCACTGCCACCCAGGGATATCCTTGCAATTGGGCAGCTCAATAGCGACTATTTCTATGCCCTTGACGGTCTTTTAGAGGGTTACAACGCTGCCAAATGGGCAGATACATTCACACCTGATGGCACATTCATCCTGAAGAACGCGGATGGGACAGTTATAACCCAGGCAACAGGAACGCAGGAGTTAATCGACGTTTATAACACCTTTCCTGATGTACAAACTACTCGGCACTGGAACAATAACCTGACAATTGAACCGGATTTTGGAGGTGCGAAAGGAGGATGTTATATCATCGCTATGGATATTGGCAATATTCCCGCCTCAATCATCAGAACTGGATTATACGAAGATAGGTTAGTGAAAATTGGTGATACTTGGAAATACCAAAGCCGGAGCCTCATCCTCGATCCCAACGTTCCACCGCCAAATATGAACAATTAGTTAATCATTTTTGAAAAAAGCAGCTTTAATCATTGCAAAAACTAGTGTAAAGCTAATAAATTCATGAGGTTTTTATGATCCATCAACATATATTTGCCCATCCTAAACCAGGTATGAGTGAGAAGGAATTCCAGAATTACTGGGTCAATTTTCATGCAGTTTACTATGCCAGTAAAATTCCTCAGATTAAGCGTTACTTGATTGATACTCGTATCCCATTTGGTCAGGAACCAGAAGATCCACTTTTTAGTGGTGTAGCGGAAATATGGCTAGAGAATGAGGAAGAGCAATTAGCATCTCTTCAGTCGAAGGAACTTTTAGCAGGAGCAAGGCTAGATGAACCTAATTGGGCAGCTTTCTGGCGCACTGTAGTATTAGATACAACAGCTCATGTCCTGATGGAAGGTGAACCTTTAAAAAAAGATTCAAATATGGTTAAAGTTTTTGCTCTAGTCAAGCGTAAAGCTGGAATGCCGCTAGAGGAATTTCGCAAGTACAGTTTGGAAGTTCACGCACAAAAGGATCTAAAACTTCCAGGTCTGCGACGTTATCTTCAGTGTCATGTACGTGATAGTTTCTATGCCATTGGGGAATCAATTCTTGACTGTGTTTCCCAGCTTTGGTTTGATGACCTCCAATCACTTGAAAAAGCTCTAAATTCACCACAAGGCAAAGAAGCTGAACAGGATTTAGCTAATTTTATCGAACCCAAATATGTCCATACTTTTGTTGCAACCGAACATTGGATTATAGGGCCAGAGCCGCGTTAAGAGCATTCAGAAGGAAAACAACTATGAATGTACAAGCAATTGTAATTGGTAGCGGCTTTGGTGGGGCTGTAGCCGCATTGCGTTTAGGTGAAGCTGGAATTGAAACAGTGCTGTTAGAAAGAGGGCGTCGTTGGACAATTGAAGATCCGACTAAAAATGCTACTTTTGCAACGTTTAGAAATCCAGATGGGCGAGCAGAGTGGCTAAATACAGTCACTAAAACTCCAGGTTATGAGGGAATTGCGATCGAGAAATATACAGGAGTCCTGGAAATACTTGAAAGAGGAAATTATAAGTTTCTTGTAGGTTGTGGTGTTGGTGGTGGCTCGCTGGCTTATGGAGGTATTTTGATTCAGCCACCACGGGAACTATTTGAGCAGGTACTTCCTAGCTCGATTAGCTACGATGAGATGGATTCTGTCTATTTTCCACGAGTTCACTCTGTAATTGGCTCTGCACCTATCCCCGATGATGTTCTAGAGAGTGAATATTATCTGGGATTAAAGGTATTAGAACAACACGCACTCAAAGCAGGATTTCCCTATGTTGAGTCAACAAACACTGGCTTAACTAACGGCATTAATCGATTTCCAATGGGGGTAGATTGGGATATTGTCCGTGAGGAAATAGCTGGAAAAAGAGTCCCTTCTGTCATTGCAGCTGAGTTTTGGTTTGGCAATAACAGTGGTGGCAAGAAAACTCTGGATCAAAACTATCTGAAGTTGGCTGAACAAACGGGTTCAGTTGAAATTCGCACTCACCACGTTGTGACCAAAGTTGCTGAAAAACTAGAAGGAGGTTACGAAGTTTCGGTAGACATAATTAACGATCGCGGCGAAGTTATTGACCAGCAAACATTGACCTGCCAATACTTATTTATGGCTGCTGGTGTGATGGGAACTTGCGAACTCCTGATGAAAGCGAAAGCAAAAGGAGATTTACCGAGAATCAATGATACTCTCGGTCAGGGATTTGGCAACGATGGCGATACCTATGCCTTTCGCACCAATCTCTCAGAAAAGACTAATCCGCATTTAGGCGGCCCAGGAGCGATCGTTGTTCTCAATTATGAGAATCCCATCTATCCCTGTGTGATGATGCGAGCGCCATTACCTAGATTTGAAACGGATTTTCCCAATCATAATGTTATCGGTAGCTTTGTCTTTGCGATGACTCCTCATCGGGGTAACTTTAGTTACGATCCAGCTTCGGATACAGTTCAATTAAATTTTGAAAGTGACCCGAAAGCGAAAGAAGCCGCTAAGTATTTAGCCGAATTACTTAGTCAAAAAAATGGAGGTGACGTTCCTCCGATCGCAGCTCAAGTCACAGGTCACCAGTTGGGAGGAGCCTGCATGGGTAAAGTTTGCGATGACTACGGTCGTGTAGCTGGACATCCAAACCTGTACATTGTCGATGGGTCTTTAATTCCAGGCTCTAGTACCTGTGTTAATCCAGCATTAACAATTGCCGCGATCGCCGAGCGGTGTTTGGATCGGATTTTGGACGAGGATATCAAACCTTCATAGATTTTTTCTTTTTTCGCATTCAGGTTAACCGCCATTGAGTTATTAAGTACTGAGGTGAGCCATGAGCCAGGAAGAAACACAGAAAGTTGCCGAAAAGTGGTTTCAAGCTCTAGATCGAGCTGACTATGAAACTGCGATGAGTTGTCTGGCAGACGATATCGAGTGGGTTAATCTACAACCTGTCAAGGGCGTCAGCGATATTATTCCTTGGATTGGCACATCCCACGGTGTGGCTGAGGTGACTCAATCCTTTCAAGCCCGCGATCGCATTGCTGATGTGAAGGTTTTTAAACCACTTGATTTGGTCGTCCAAGGCGATCAGGCATTTGGCACAGTGCATGATATCACAACAGTCAAAGCGACTGGACTCACCTTTGATATCACTTTTGCCACTTGGATGCAGATTCACAATGGCAAGATTGTCAAATGGAAATCCTACTGCGATCCCTCCCCAATTATTGCTGCATTGCGGGGAGATTCAAGAGCGCGTTTGATCGAAGCTGTAGAAAATGATCATATTGAAGCAGCCGAGAGTTTGCTGCAACAGGGTGCAGATCCTAATACCCGCAATCCAGAAAATGGATTAACAGTATTAATGACCGCAGCCTGTCATGGCAATGCTGAAATGGTGAAATTGTTGTTAGATGCTGGTGCAGATGTTCTGACTGTTGATAGCAAAACCGGGGCGACTCCTTTGCACAAAGCTTGTCAGGGTGGTAGTGTCGAAGTTGCAAAGCTGCTACTCGATGCTGGAGCATTTTTTGATGCTGTTACCCCCACAATGGGGCATACCCCAATTATGGATGCTCTGTGGTACAAGTGGCCAGAATTGGTGAGGCTAATCGTTGAACGGGGAGCAAATCTGCGTTTGAGTACCCACTATGGCTTTACTTTAGACGATCATCTCAACTTTGAACTCAATGTTAACCAAGGGGAAGAAAAACAAAAATTTATCACCATTAAAGAAATCATTGACGCGGGCAGAAAAGCTGCCCAAGAAAGCATTGAGTCTCAAAAAGTCATGGCAGCAACCAATCAGGGTGATTTTGAGACAGTTAAGCAGCTAATAGAGAATAAATCTGATGTTAATACTGTTTATCCTCATATCAATTCTTTTTTAGATGGGCATACTCCCCTTTTAGTTGCCGCCCGTGATGGACACACAGAAATTGTCAGAGAACTTCTCAAGGCTGGTGCTAAAGTCAGAGTCGAAGATTGGGTGTTTAAAGGCGCTCCGATTCATAAAGCAACTTATAACGGTAATCCGGAAATTTTGAAAATGCTGGTCGAACACCCCGATATCGATTTGGATGTTCAGGGGCCAATCAACGGTTACACCCCCCTTCACGATGCGCTTTGGCATGGATATAGCGAATGTGCAGAGATCCTGATTAAAGGCGGTGCCAGATTAGATTTGAAAGGACATGACGGTAAAACACCTTGGGATATTGCTGTTGACGTATTTGGTTCAGAAGGTGAGATTCCAAAACTGATTCACTCTAAAACGACGGGAAATTCTTAAGTTCCAAATAAGGAGATTTGATAGTGTCTGTTGAAGACTACAAAACTATTGTCCGCGATCGCTTTTATCGGGATGCTGTGGATGGGGGCAATTTAGATTTAGTTGATGAACTATTTTTCCCTAATTGCACTTTCTATGCTGCCGGGAGTTCCGAGCCAGTAAATCGCGATGTATTCAAACAATATCTCGGTATGTTCCGCACTGCTTTCGGTTTCCAACACACTATTGACGATCAAATTGTTGAAGGAGAGAAAGTTGTTGCTCGCTGGACTGTACATGGAACACATCAACAGGAGTTTCGAGGCATTACACCTACTGGCAAACCGTTAACCTATTCGGGAATCTCCATCTTTCGCTTTGCTAACAGCAAAATCCAGGAAGTGTGGACTAGCATGGACGAATTGGGTTTGCTCAAACAACTCGACGCGATCGCAACAAAAACGCAGGTGTCGTAATTACAAAAGTCATTGGTAGAGCGGAGCAGTCAACCAAAGACAACTTTAAGACTGTAGGAAATAGACTATGTTAGTTTCTCATTTAGATAAATCGGGAACTCAGCATCACTTAAAGGGTGTACCTAAAAGCCAGGAAGAAACAGCAACACTGAAAGGGAAAAAAATTGGCATCCTAATTGAGAGTGACTTTTACGAACACGAAATTTGGTACTACCATTACCGCTTTGCAGAAGAAGGTGCTGAAGCTCATCTTCTCACCCGCTTGTGGGGTCAGCAGTCTATAACTTTCAAGGGACATGAATATCATGCACCGCTTGATTGTAATGAAAGCTTTGAAAATATAGATGATGACGAACTCAATACCTATGCTGCCATAATTGTACCGTCTGCTTTTGTGTCTGATCGCCTCAGGTACACAGACGATTTGAGTAAACTCCCACCAGCAACAGGATTTATTAAACAAGCTTTTGCTAATAAAAATATTCTTAAAGGCATAATTTGTCATGGGATGTGGCTAGTTGCACCTGTACCAGAACTGGTGCGTGGTCGTCACGTCACCTGCCATAACAATTTGCATGGCGATGTTGTGAATATGGGTGCAATCTACACCGATGAAGATGTGGTTGTGGATGGGGATTTAGTCACAGGACGCACCGGTGCTCATTGTCATTTGTTTGCCAAAAAGATTATTGAAATGCTGGCTTCATAAATATCAGATTACAGAGGAAGTGGGTTATGACGTTGATAGTAGATGCACCTAAAACTACATATATAACAGAGAAGGGACGGCCACATCCTCTAGGTGCAACACCGGATCGAGAAGGGGTGAACTTTGCGGTTTTTTCACAACATGCTACAGAAGTACAACTTTTGTTATTTGATAAGCATGATGCTATCGAACCAATACAGGTTATTGAGTTAGATCCGAAAGTGAATAAAACCTTTCACTTCTGGCACGTTTATGTGAGGGGTTTGAAACCAGGAATTCACTATGCTTATCGTGTAGACGGGCCGCATGACATTAATGCCGGACACCGCTTTAATAAGAACAAAGTTCTGATTGATCCTTACGCGAAAGGAAATACTGCCGATCTGTGGAACCGGGCTGATGCTTGTGGAGAGGGAGATAATCTGGCTACCTCAGCGCGAAGTGTAGTCATCGACATCTCAGATTATGACTGGGAAGGCGATCGCCCAATTAATCGCCCGATGAGTGAGACGATCGTGTATGAAATGCACGTCAGGGGATTTACCCAGTCGCCTAGCTCAGGTTGCCAACAACCTGGTACTTTTTTGGCAGTAATTGAGAAAATCCCTTATCTCAAGGAATTGGGCATCACCGCCGTGGAACTGCTGCCAATTTTTGGGTTCGATTACAAGCAAGTACTGCGGGAAGTTAATGGCAAGCCACTAACAAACTACTGGGGATATAGTACAGTTAGCTTTTTCGCCCCCCACAGTCACTATTGTGTTTATCCAGAGGTTGGCAACCAGATTCGAGAATTCCGGGATATGGTTAAGGCGCTACACAAAGCGGGCATTGAAGTAATTTTAGATGTTGTCTTCAATCACACCGATGAAGGTAATCATTTAGGGCCGACCATCAACTTCAAAGGCTTTGATAACAGTATCTATTACCATCTCGTTTCTGGAGACAAACAGTACTACATGGACTATACAGGTTGTGGTAACACGTTTAACTGCAACCATCCGATCGCAGATAAGTTCATTTTAGAATGTTTGGAATTTTGGGTGCGAGAAATGCACGTAGACGGCTTCCGGTTTGATGAAGGGTCAATACTTTCTCGCGGTGAAGACGGTGCGCCGATGGCATACCCTCCTGTGGTGTGGAATATTGAACTATCTGAAACTTTAGCCGACACAAAAATCATTGCTGAAGCCTGGGATGCTGCGGGGCTATATCAGATTGGCTACTATCCTGGATATCGGTGGGCGGAATGGAACGGGCGTTATCGGGATGATATTCGCCGCTTCCTCAAAGGAGATCCAGGGCTGGTTGGTGCCGTTGCCTCACGCATTGGTGGCAGTGCTGATATCTACCAATCAAGCGGGCATTTACCGATTAACAGTATTAATTTCATTACCTGTCACGATGGCTTCACGCTAAATGATTTAGTCTCCTACAACTATAAACACAATGAAGCCAATGGCGAAGATAATCGTGATGGCATCAATGATAATTTGAGTTGGAATTGTGGGGTTGAGGGTGAAACGGATGATCGCTGGGTTGAAGACTTGCGCGATCGCCAAGTCAAGAATTTTGCCGCTATTCTCTTACTATCCCAAGGCGTGCCGATGATCTTGGCGGGTGATGAGGTGAGGCACTCCCAACAAGGAAATAATAACGCTTACTGCCAAGATAGCGAGATTAGCTGGTTTAATTGGCAGCAGTTGCAGAAATATCCCCATATCTATCGGTTTTTTAAACTGATGATTGACTTTCGCAAGCACCATTCTATTCTGCACCGACCGCGTTTCTTTAGTGGGGAGATGAATGAGCGCGGATTAGCAGATATTTCCTGGCATGGTTGCCAACTATATAGCCCAGGTTGGAACGATCCTGAAGCTCGTGTTTTAGCCTTTACCTTGGGGGGCTTCAACGAGGAGGTAGATATTCACGTCATGCTGAATATGTACTGGGAAGGGCTTGATTTTGAAATTCCTACCGTTGCAGGCAGACAGTGGTATAGAACGGTAGACACTTCCCAGCCATCCCCCTTAGACATTGCAGAACAAGGTAAGGAAACTCTTGTCACAACTAAGACTTACTGGGTTCAGAGTCGCAGTGTTGTGGTGCTGATTTCTAAATAGTTTTGTGAATTTCTCTGTTTTTCTTTAGTTTTTACAAGTAAATCCAATGAATAAAATAGAATTTTCCTTCTCAGACTTAATTGCTGGGTATGTTACCCAATTCGACAAGACTAAAGACGCCTTTGGTTTAAAAACCTCCGATAATCGAGAGTTTTTAGTCCAATTAACCCCCACTGTCTTTGCCGAACTCATACGTAACTTGGGAGAGGCGTATCGCGATGCCACTGCCCAGATGCGAGAAATGCTGGTGCCAGGACGATTTGTATTTGTCTACGGCGTCTTCTACCCAGATGCGGAAAACAGCGAGCAAAATTTTGAAGCCAAGCACATTGTTTTTTTAGGCCGTACCGAGAACGAGTATTTATTTGAAAAGCAAAACTGGTGGATAAAACAGGTGCGGGAGTTAGCCGAATTCTACATTAAAGCCGAGTTTGGCGACGGCGAAATTGACTACTCCCAATACCGTACCAACTTGACGATCACAGGAGATAAGCAAAAATCTGGGCGTCAAGAAACGGATACGATCTCTCGTTTAGTTTATGGCTTTGCTTCTGCTTATTTACTGACTGGGGATGACCATTTCTTAGAAGCTGCCGAAAAAGGCACGAAATATTTGCGCGAACATATGCGCTTTCGTGACGAAAGCGAAGGTATTTGCTACTGGTATCATGCCGTTGACATTAAGGAGGACGGCAGCGAGCAAAAAATCTTTGCCTCTGAGTTTGGTGATGATTACGATGCTATTCCTTGCTACGAGCAGATTTACGCTTTGGCTGGCCCTACTCAAACTTACCGGATTACAGGCGATTCCCGGATAATACGTGATATTAAGGCAACAGTCAACTTATTTCACCGCTTTTTCAAAGACAAAACTCAAAAAGGTGGTTACTACTCTCACATCGATCCAATTACCCTTAGTCCCTATAGCGAGTCTTTAGGACGAAATCGGGCTAAAAAGAATTGGAACTCTGTTGGTGATCATGCTCCTGCCTATTTGATTAATCTCTGGCTTGCCACTGGCGAACAAGAATACGCTGACTTTTTGGAATATACCTTTGACACGATCGCAACTTACTTCCCCGACTATAGCAATAGTCCTTTTGTGCAAGAGAAGTTCAATGATGACTGGTCAAAAGATTACCAGACAGTACAGCAAAATCGAGCAATTGTAGGACACAACCTAAAAATTGCCTGGAATTTGACACGGATGCATAGCCTCAAGGCAAAAGAAACATATAAAGATTTTGCTGAAAAAATTGGTCATATTATCCCTAGCGTGGGTTGCGATCGCCAGCGCGGTGGTTGGTATGACATGGTAGAACGGGTATTAGCTCCAGGTCAAAAATTTCATCGCCTTGTCTGGCACGATCGCAAGGCTTGGTGGCAACAAGAGCAAGGAATTCTAGCCTACTACATCATGGCTGGTGTTTATAAAGATCCTAATTTCATCCAGTTTGCTAGAGAAGGTGCTGCTTTTTATAACGCGTACTTCTTGGATACTGATTCTGGTGGTGTCTATTTCAACGTTTTGGCCAATGGACAACCCTACGCACTTGGTACTGAACGCGGTAAGGGCAGTCACTCAATGGCAGGTTATCACTCTTTTGAGTTGTGCTACCTGGCTGCTATTTATACCAACTTGCTGATTAATAAGGAACCAATGGATTTCTTCTTCAAGCCCCAGCCCGGAGGTTTTCCAGACAATATCTTGCGTGTACAGCCAGATATTCTGCCACCCGGTAGTATTCGGATTGATGAAGTATGGATTAACGGACATAAATATATTGATTTTGATGCCGAAGCATTGACAATCAAATTACCAACCGATCAGACGGAAATAAAAATTAGGGTGCGGATAATACCTGCCGATATTGATTTCGATGCCGATCTGATGGAAGTAACTGATGGGGTTGCGAAGATTAACATGGCTGGCTCTCTAGAGCCAAGTATGTTGAAGTATCTCAAAGAAGAACTGGAAAAAGCTCATGGAGTTACAGGTGTTGTCTTAAATATGGAAGATCTCAAGTCAATTTCTGATGAGAGTTTGCGATATCTTGCTTTTTATAAACAAAAAGCAGGTGGTAATTTTAGCATTACAATTTCAGGCGCTCAAGGAGCAGTGAAAGAAGCGATCGAGCAAAGTGAACTGAATGAAGAAGTCAGTTTAGTTTGATAGTTTATTTGCCTGATTAAATACCCATAATTTCTTGTTACCATTTTTCTCGTCACCATGCTCTGCATGGTAATGAAAACTGTGAAGCTCCGTCTCCTCTTCATGAGGCGGAGCCTCAATCAATACTTTCCCAGGTTGGAGCCTGGGAGAGAGAAAAAAGAGAATTTGGAGTAATTAAATCATTTTGTGTATACACATTAGCCTTAAAAAGGGGAGTAGGGAGGCTCATTGTTTTCTAAACACTTCTAGACAATTTTAAGTTTCCTAATAAATTTCTTAATTATGGAAAAAATTTGAGTTAAAATCTATCAGTCAATCAAAATGATTATGCGTAAAAAGTCAATTGTTCTATTATCTTTGCTTTCTCTTTGTCTATCTTTGAATGTACCAAAACTAAAGGCGCAAGAACCTCCAGAAGAAACTACACGTCAAATTACCACAAGTCGTCCTGACACCAATAATCCTACTCAAGTTGCTGTAGGTGTATATCTGGTCGATTTTGATGATTTTGATGAAAAAGAAGAAGCTTTTACATTGGATGCTTACTTACTTTTAACTTGGAAAGATAAACGTTTGGTATTTAAACCAACCCAAAATGGTGTAAATTATAAAACTTACCAAATAGGAGAAATCTGGTTACCTAATGTCAAATTTTTAAATATTGAGCGCGAGCGAGAAACCGTTTATACAGAATTAAAAGTTAAACCTGATGGTACTGTATATTATAAAGAACGATTTACAGGTCGATTTAATGATGAAATCAATTTGAAAAAATTCTCTTTTGATTCTCAAAGACTAAGATTAATTCTCACAGCTCCTTTATATAATACTAAAGACATAAATTTTATTGTTGATAAGCGTACAACTGGTAAATCTCCAAACGCTTTTTTGACAGGATGGACAATTGGAGAATATAACGCATTAGTCGGCTCAAAAAAGTCGGAGTTTGAAGAAGTGTCTTATCCTGAGTTTATATATGAAATCAATATTTCGCGTTATTCTGTACCATATATTTTAAATATAATTCTGCCATTATTATTTATAATTGCTATTTCGTGGACAGTATTTTGGTCTCGCTCTTTTGAATCAAATACTGTTATAGCTACTAGTTCTTTATTATCAGCGATCGCATTTAATATTGTTATTGCAGAAGACTTGCCAAAAGTTGCTTATGTAACTTACCTTAATGGATTTATTCTAGTAGTTTATATTTTTATCACTTTAGTAATTATCTATACTGTAGTAAAACATCGGATTAATTTAGAAACACATAAAGAGCTATCATCAAAAATTGATCGCACGGCTCGTTGGCTTGTTCCATTTGCGTTTGGACTAACCAACATTGTATTGATAGGAATCTTTTTACTTTAAACTCATAATTTAATTAGCGATCGCTTCTTCTGCTAATGCCATATTTATTATCGTCATCAATCCCCTCAATGTGATGAGTTATATCATGTCTGTGAAAATGACCATAATAAAATAACCTCACACGCCTACGACACCCTCTCCTTAGTAAGGAGAGGCTTGGGGTGAGGTAACACAGCAATTAAGGGTAATTTAGCGGACATCATATTATTGAGCTTTGTAAGCAAAAGAATGATCAGGCGATCGCATTATTAGGTATAACAATCTTGTTAAAATAAGCACGTATTGAGTATTGTTTTGATATTAATACAAGAATAAATATATATTTTTGTGGGATCTCAAAGATTTTCTTGAGATTCTTTCAGTGTTTTTACGCCAGTGATTAAGTTTTCAAAAAATTATACTAGTACTTAGAAATATAAAGATTAAGTCTGATAGCCCTATATAAGTTTGAGGCTATACAGACAAAACCCGCATTGGTGGGTTGCAAAGCCTTGATTTTTTTACTGGATTACTAAATATGACATCAAAAAATACTAGTGTAAAAGCTAAAGAAGCTCAAACTCAAACTCGTCTTCTGTTAGCTTTATGGGATTTGGGAGGAACGAAGCAGGAGATTAAAAAAGGCGAACTTACTAAGCGAGTTGTACAAAAGGGCAAGAAGGCAGCAGATTATCAAGGCATCTTTAAGAACTTGGAGAAAAAAGGAGCTATTTCTATCTCAAAGAAAGGATACTCTTTGGTATCTCCTAATGGTTTAGATATATTGAGTGAAGGCTTGAAAAGCTCTGATTTTAAGTTTGAAGGGACTATTGTAGGAACTTGGGCTGCAAATGCGCTGTTGAAGTGGATAAGTCAGGTGAATGGCACGGTAGTTGGTGCAGCTGCATCGGTTAACGGTGTAAAAAGTACTGTGAAATCTTATCAGGAGTTTGAGAAAGTCACATTGGGAGTCTATGACAGATTAAACAGTGACTACAACCTGAATCATCTAGTGCCGATATATCGAATTCGTCGGGAAATAGGCGATCGTGTTAGTCGTTCCGATTTTAACGAATGGCTACTGGAAATGCAGGCTAACGATATTTGTCAGCTAATGGCAGGAGAAATGCGAGACATCACCCCAGATAAACGGGATGACTCAATTACTATCCCTGGAGGAGGATTACGTTATTATGCCAAGCGTTTAAATTCCTAAATTTCTTTGACTCCTTATGTAGTTCTTTACCTCAAATAAAATAGCTATGGACACTTCAGCAGTTTCTCCAATAGAAGCCCTTAACGCCGCTGTCAAAAGTCACAATCCATTTCTTAACGCTGGGATAGTCAAAGAACAGGATATCTGGGGTCAAGGATTCCCCGATGTGCCAACGCTAAATGCCCACGCTTCTGATGCAGTTTTTCAGGCAATTGAACTGGTGCTTACTAGTTCATCTACTCAAGAGAAGTGACATCAATTGCTATAACTGCTCAACAAGGAGTAGGTAAAACTCACATACTTAGTCGCATTCGTCATCGGTTGAAAGTCAATGGAAGTGCTTTATTTGTATATGCAGGTGTTAATAACTACACAGATTTAAATCTGGTTAAATACCAATTTCAACAAACTTTAGCTGATAGTCTCAGCAATACTGGTAGTCAAGGGGTGATGCAGTGGCAAGAAGTGGCGGCAGCGATGGCAAATGAAGGCTTTAAAGCCATCGATTCCAACTTTTCAAGTCTTTCTCCCCAACGACTGATTGAAAGATTTGATAAAGTATATACAAGTTGGTCAGCTAGGAACAAGAATTTGATGGACAGGCTGACCAAAGAAGTTCTCAAAACAAAACCAAATACAGATCCCTACATTGTTAGGGCTATTTTGTGGACGCTTTCAGAAACTCAGGTGTCTTTTGCAATTAAATGGTTATCTGGGGATGAGTTAGCAAATTCTAATGCTGATATTCTAGGATTACCTAATACTAGAAAAGAAGCTCAAGATAGAGAATCCGAAGCCCTTAAAATTGTTCAGCAAATACTAAATTTAGTAAGTTACTATAATTCTGTTGTTATTTGTTTTGACGAAATAGATGTAGAAAATAATTGTAGTAATGATGGCTTAACAACTCCACAAATAATTGCTGATTTAGTAAAGCGTCTACATGATACTCTTGAACAGTCTGAACTTGGTAAAGGTATTGTTATTCTCACAGTCATGCTACCTGATACATGGACAAATAAGGTTAATTTAATGCCTGGTGGTACGCCTGACAGAATTTCAAAATATACGCAAAGAAAACCGATAGATTTAAAAACTCTTGATGGTAATTCTATGCTTGGATTAGTCACCCTGTGGTTGAAAGATTTTTATGAGACAAGAGATTTAAAATCTCATGACCCACTCTATCCGTTTCAAGAAAGTGAACTAAGAAAATATGGTAAACATGGACTAACCGTGAGAGAAGCTTTGAAATGGTGTGCTGAGAACTTTAAGGTTGATGATGAGATACTACCAGAAGAACCATTGGAACGATTTTATCTAGCTTTAGAAAGGGAGAGTAAGGTAGACACTGGAAATTATCTAGATGAAAAATATAATTCCCTGATTGCTGATGCTTTGTCTTTTGGTTTCCAGAGCTTGAAAGGACAGAAATTAGGGGGTAAAACTTCTACAGGCGAGAAATTAGAACAAGTCACAATTGAAGATGTTGTTGATATTGAACCAAAGTCACAAAATCAAGGTTGGATAAACTTTAAAGTAATTGGTAAGGAGAAAGATAAGATTTTCAAAATAGGTGTTGCTGTTCTCCAATATTCACATGGAAGAGCGGTAGGAACTGGGATGTGGCGTTTAATTGAATATCAGACATTCGATATAACACGAGGTTGCTTAGTTCGTTCTAAAACCAATGAAAAAAGGATTCGTAAAAATTGGGATTCTTACATTTATCTCAAAAAACTTGTAGAAGAATTGGGTGGAGAACATGTGGATCTGAAAGTAGAGGAAATCCAAGAGCTGATTCACCTTTATTCTGTTTATCAAAAATGTGAGTACTATAAACTAAATGAAAAACAAGTTTTAGAGTTTTCTCAGCAATTAACTTGCGAAAATCCTTTGTTACTCGAAATTTTAAGCAATCCTTCTGGTCATATAGATGAAGAAGCTATAGAGAGAGAAGAACTATTAAAGGATTTCCTTAATCCTTCTAGTATTGAAGATGCAGATAACTTAGATGATTTAAGTGAGTTGTTGAATTAAACATGAGCGAAACTGTTTTACTTGATACTGTCTTATGTTTACCAGATGTCGATATTGAAGCATTAATAAAAGGGCGAATAATTGCTGTAATGCCAGGGAGATTCATTAATTTGGGGCGGCAATTTGCCCTTTGTCCCAATGATATATCGATTAACTCACAACCCCATGAACAGTATTATCATTCAAGTTTTTTGTCCTTTGCTCAAATAGCTTTAGCCAAATTAGACTCTGAAAAGAATTTGATTAAGGCTTGGGCTAAGTGTGAAGGTTGCAATATGTTTACTCTTGAATCCTTCGATGCCTTGTCAAAGTTGAGCATTTGGACAAAGCAAGGATTACAGCATAAACTTGGTCAGCGACCTCATATTTTTCTAGTTTACCTGCGCGTCTATTTGCTACCTAAACCAATTGAGATTTCAACGCACTCACAATATAGTTTGTTTCTACCTTTACCTGCTTCCCTAAGTGTTCCTGATACAGCACCTATTTTAAGCGATCGCATCTTTGCCCAACGCAAACATCAACTAGAAAATTTACAACCTCCACTCCATCCTGAATTAGAAGAATTACAATGTGCTTTAGCTTCCCTTGCGATTACTAATCCAACCGCTAAACTGCTAGATGAGGATATTCGAGTATTTTTAGGTTGGAGTAATAGCAAACAGATTAAACAACCTAGTACAAATTTAGCTTGGATTAATGATATTGCATTTTTAGGTAATCGTAGTAAAGAACAAGATGAAGGTAAAAGCAATTATCAAGCAGGAACAGATTTTGAAAAAATAGTTCGTAAGAGCCTAGAATATTTAGGATTTACAGTTGATGAATTTCATAGAGGTGGCGCAGGCGGTATAGATATATTTTGTTCCCAACCCTATCCTTTAGTTGGAGAATGCAAAGCGGGTAAAAAGATACCTAATGATACTGCTGTACAATTACTGAATTTAGGAACACTTCGCTTACAAAATCAAGAATTATTGAAACAAGCAATCAAATTAATTATTGGCCCTGGCGAACCGACAACGCAACTGAAAGAAGCAGCAAAAGTACACAGTATGGCTATTATTAATCCAGAAACATTAGAAAAACTTGTACAACTAGAAAGCAATTACCGTAATTCGGTAGATTTATTTAAACTCAAAACATATTTAAAAGCTGGAAGTTCCGATCAAGAAGTTGAAAAATATCTTGACCAAGTTTACAAAGAAATTAGTCTGCGATCACACTTAATTCAACTCGTGAAAAAGCATCAAGTAAATACAGGAGATGAAAATGTTGAAGTTGCTACTCTTTACGGAGCGTACGGTTATTCAAGTCCACCTCAAGCTCTCAGTCGTGAAGAAATGCACGAAATTCTCATCGAACTTTCATCACCCTTAACAGGCTACTTAGGACGAATTAAAGGTACTGATTGGAAGAGCGATCGCTTTTATTTCCTCCGCGATTTACCAATAACTAGCATTTCCTAATTTACTCCTTAAAAACTTTGGGAACATCAGTATTTGTAGCTTGAAAATATTCCTGCTTTTCAAACCCAAAAGTATTAGCTACAACCGAGTTGGGAAAACTTTGAATTTTTTGATTGTAAGCTTGCACTGCCTGGTTATAGCGCATTCGCTCTACGGCGAGGCGATTTTCAGTACCGCTTAACTCATACTGAAGATTGATAAATAATTGGCTAGATTTCAATTGGGGATTGGCAGTGGCATAATTGCGGAAGCGGTCAATAGCTTGATTAATTTGCACTGTCGCGGCGGCTTTTTCGTTGGGAGTGTCTGCTTGCAAATAAGCCTGACGCGATCGCTCTAATAAAAAGACTAATTCTTTTTCCTGTTTGGCATAAGCTTGTGTCACGTTCACAAGATTGGGGATTAAATCAGCACGGCGCTGGAGTTGATTTTCTACTTGCGCCCAAGCTGCTTCAACTCTGGAGCTACTGCTTTGGATAGAATTGTAAGTCCAACCAATCCAAACAGCCAATGCAGTTACTACTCCTGCACCAATTATCAACAATCTTTGACGCAGATGTGCTAATCGTTGTTGTTTTTCTTGCTGTTGTCGGTGCCTTGCCTGCACATCTCGGATGGCTTGCTCAATAAACTCGGCAGGAATATCCACTTCTTTTCCTGCTGCTACCAATTCAGAAGGCGAGTAACTTTGGGTGTGATTGGCATAGTAGCGCGAGGCTAACTCTAGCACTTCTGGGGCAATCTCTTCGGGAATTCTCTTTTCTTGATTATTCATAGTATTACTTACCAACTACCACCAGCACCACCGCCACCGCTACTGCCACCACCAAAACTACCACCACCGCCACCACTAAAGCCGCCGCCACTATAGCCACCCCAAGTGCTTGGAGGAGGAGGCGGAGGAGGCGGAGGCAGGCGAGGAATTATTTCCTCTTGCTGATGGTGATAAGCACAACTATGACAGTCATCAGTAATTAGTCGTCTTCCAGAATTATATTGTGTAGCTGGTCTAACAATCTGCTCAGAGCGGGTGACAGTTAATTCTTGACAGTGAGGACATTTCTTAAATCGAGAAGAATGAGACTGTTGAGCGACTATATGAAAACCACTACCAGTTAGCTTATGACTGCAATTGGGACATTTCCAACCCTCAAATCTAACACTACCTAGTTTTTGTGCTGTTTTTTCTGGTTTGCTTAAATATGATTGAACTGTGGTTTCGTCTACTTTTTCCATTGGCTTTTGGCAATCAGCACACAAAAAAGTGTAATTACCGTCAAGTTTGCGACTATGCCCTTGTGGTGCAATCAAAATTTTTTGAGGACGTCGTTTGAGATGAGCGGCACCTGCGATCGCTAATACTAATATTCCACCTCCGGCTAAAAATCCCCATAAAATCGGGGGATCTGCACTTGTTTCTACAGTTGAGCCATTTTCCCGATTTGGAGTTGTGACTTGGTTTGTGGATGATGAGCGATCGCCCTCTAAAATAAGTACTAGTGCTTTTGTTCCTGCCAGCGTACCACCTTCAAAGTCTCCTTGTTTGAAGCGGGGAATGATTTGGGTATCGATAATATTGCCCACTTTCGCATCTGGCAAAATTGCTTCCACGCCGTAACCAGTCTCAATTTCCACACGGCGATCGCCTACTGAAATCAAGAATAATACACCGTTATCTTGTCCTTTCTTGCCAATTGCCCAATCATTAAACAGTTCGGTGGCAAATTTTTTGACAGAACCACTAGGAGTTGTTTGTGGCACAGTTACCACGGCTATTTCCGTGCCATGTTTTGCTTCCAACTGAGAAATCATCTGATTAATTTCGGCTTCTGTCTGTTGGCTGAGAATTCCAGCCATATCAGTTACCCATCCACCATCCTGCTGCCGGGGATTCGGAACTTCTTTGACAGTCACAGCCAAAGTAGAAAGGGGAGAAACAAATATGGCACAGGAAAATAAACTTACCAAAAAAAAGCGTTTTGGTTTTAGTAAATTAAATTTCATTGCTTCAGCCTCCAGCCGACTAATGTCTGGAGCATATTTTGAGTGCGATCAGTGCTTGTTGTGGATTTGTCCTCTTACAGCTTTTTATATACTAAATAATTTCTCTGTATCTGACTAAGTAATCAATAAAGATTATTTCAATCTACCTCTAGTACTCCACTAAATTGATTTTGACAGATCGCAGGTGTTCAGATCCCCGACTTTTCAAAAAAGTCGGGGATCTATAACCTCACAGAGAACTCGGCAATTAAGGGCGATTTTACGTTATACAAATAGTAATGAGGAATCGTCGTCAAAAACGTAACGCCCTGCGTCAATCCCTAGCGATATTCCGCTATAGTGGGCGAGCGATCGCTTTAGTTTGGACTACTAGCCGTGTCCTAACTGTTAGTCTTGCGATTTTAACTTTAGTGGCTGGTCTTTTACCAGCAGCTGTAGCCTATATCGGCAAGTTAATTGTCGATGCAGTAATTTTCGCTTCTCAAAATCAAGTTGATAGCTATCGTCCCTTACTATATGTGGGATTGGAAGCAACTGCTGTTGCCTTACTCACAGGTAGCCAAAGAGGGCTAACAGTTTGTCAGTCACTGTTGCGGGTATTACTCGGACAACGGGTGAATGAACTTATTTTAGAAAAAGCAATGAGTCTAGAACTTACGCAGTTTGAAGACTCGGAGTTTTACGATAAAATGACCAATGCCCGGCGAGAAGCTTCCATTCGCCCTCTCTCGTTAGTAACTCGCACCTTTGGCTTGGTACAAAGCGCCCTTTCACTTCTTACCTACGGGGCTTTGTTGGTGCAATTTTCGATTTGGGCAGTAGTGGTACTAATTTTGGCAGCAATGCCCGCATTTGTTGCGGAAACAAAATTTGCGGGGGAAGCTTTTCGCTTATTTCGCTGGCGTGCGCCGGAAACTCGTCAGCAGCATTATCTAGAAACTTTGATTGCTAGAGAAGACTTCGCCAAAGAAGTTAAACTCTATCAACTCGGTGAAATGTTGCTGGAACGTTATCGCGACATCTTCTATCAACTTTATGACGAAGACCGCAATTTAACAATCCGGCGGGGGCAGTGGGGATACTTGCTGAGTTTGTTGAGTACTGCCGCTTTTTACGTAGCATATGCTTGGATTGTCATAGAAACTGTGGCGGGAAGAATTTCTTTGGGAGATATGACGATGTATCTCACCGTGTTTCGCCAAGGGCAAACTACTTTTTCTGGTATGCTGACTTCCATTGGCGGAATGTATGAGGACAATCTCTATCTTTCCAATCTCTACGAATTTCTAGAAGAGGAAGTACCAAAACCACAGGGGAAAGCAACCAAAGGCATCAATCCCAAAGATGGTATTCGCTTTGAGAATGTCACATTTACTTATCCGGGAAGTTTGCAACCTGCCTTGAAAAATATTTCTTTCCACCTCAAACGCGGAGATAAATTAGCCATTGTTGGCGAAAACGGTTCTGGTAAGACTACTTTAATTAAACTCTTGACTAGACTTTACAATCCTGATTCCGGACGCATCCGCTTTGAGGGTTTGGATTTGCAAGAATGGGATGTGGATGTATTGCGGCGTCGTATCGGTGTAATTTTCCAGAACTTTGTCCGTTACCAATTTACGGTAGGGGAGAATATCGGTGTGGGCGATGTGGAACACGTCGAAGAAAAGGATCTGTGGGAAATTGCTGCCGAAAAGGGTATGGCACAACCTTTTATTGAAAAATTGCCCGCAGGTTTTAGCACTCAGTTAGGTAAATGGTTCAAAGGAGGGCAGGAACTTTCGGGAGGACAATGGCAGAAAATTGCCTTGGCTCGTGCTTTTATGCGGACTAACGCAGATATCTTGGTTTTGGATGAACCGACATCAGCGATGGATGCGCAAGCTGAGTATGAGATTTTCAATCACTTTCGGACTTTAACGAAAAATCAGATGGTGATTTTAATTTCTCACCGTTTTTCTACAGTGCGGATGGCTGACAAAATTTTGGTGATTGAAGCTGGGGAAGTCGTAGAAGAGGGAACTCATGAGGAGTTGTTGCAGGCTAAAGGTAGGTATGCCAGGCTGTTTTATTTGCAAGCGGCGGGATATCAGTAATCATTCCAGAAACTTACTGTTTGGGCTGACGCGGAGACGGAGAGACACGGGGACACGGAGAGATTTTAATGATAAGTAGTAGGGTGGGTTAGGCACACGATAAAACTCGATTTTTAAATGCTGAAACGATGTTTGTGCCGTAACCCACCACTTCTTGTAGATGCGTTACACTACGTCGGTTGCGACAGGATAGATAATTTTCTCGTAGAAGGAGAGTAAATACTCGTTAGCGAGATTCTGATACTCATCGATGAGGTTCAAGTGCTCGTTCATCTATCTCAGATACTCGTCAGCGAAGCTCAAATACTCGCTAGCGAAGCTCAAATACTCGTCAGCGAGGCTCAAATACTCGTTCATCTATCTCAGATACTCGTCAGCGAAGCTCAAATACTCGTTCACGAGATTTTGAGACTCCTTAATAAAGCTTAAATACCCATCATAAATGACAAATTATTTGGTTGCCAGCGCACAGAAACCTTGATCTGTCTCTACCAAATGTGCCTCAGTAAAACCAGCCGTTGTGAGCATTTCGGTTAATCCTGTACTCGATTGCCCAGAATGAGAAGTAAACCCAAGTGCAATCTTGCCACCACCCTTCATCACCCGCCATATTTCCCGCAGTCCAACCATCACATCTGGCCAAACTTGCATAGAATTGATCGCTAAAGCTTTATCAAATGTGTCATCTGCAAACG
Source organism: Chlorogloeopsis sp. ULAP01 (assembly GCF_030381805.1). Lineage (NCBI taxonomy): Bacteria > Bacillati > Cyanobacteriota > Cyanophyceae > Nostocales > Chlorogloeopsidaceae > Chlorogloeopsis > Chlorogloeopsis sp. ULAP01. Next base: position 392,558 of record NZ_JAUDRH010000007.1, on the reverse strand, counting down.
GTAGTTTTTCAACTGAACCATACTCAAGTTCGACTACGCCTGTCTCAATCGCTTTTGCATTCCGCACTCTGGCTTGCTTAACCATTTCTTTTGAATAGTCAACGCCCGCAATATACCCTCTTGAAACCGTAGCTGCTAGAATCTCAATCCCCACCCCAGGGCCAAATCCAACTTCTAGCACTTTGTCATCCGGCTGAACTTCAAGGAGATTAATTGCCCACTCAGTGAAATCACGCTTTGTGTGAGCTAAAATGAAACCTCCTAACCGACCTAGTATACCTTTGGGTCGTCCAAACATTTGCATCAAAAGACTGTCTACAATACTTAAATGCTGGTGTTGCTGCTGGTTATTTTGCATAGTCTTGAGTGTCTCCTTCAATAAATTTTGTGAGCGATCATCAGTTTTTTTTGACGTAGTGCGGTGACGATCGCTAACAGCTATTGATTTTGTTCGTCTCTATCGTGATCGGGATGCGAATCAGGCTCCACTACCTTTTGATAGAGCTTGTTGATAAAGGCTAGTTCTTCTCCACACGCTTGATCACAGCAAGCGATCGCTACATTCTCTAAGTAAGGTGGGTATTACCTAACTTTCTTCAAACCCTTATTTTGACGTTGTGGACAGTTGCCCACCCTACAAAAATTGCTTATGATTACTCCATCAAATTCGGAGGGAATACTGTAACTATGGTGATTTTTTAGCAGAGCAATTAATGAGAATTGTAGCGCAAACTAGTAGTAGACTAGCAATGAAGCACTTACCAATAGGTCATTGGTGGCAAGGAGGTTTAATTCTCACCTTGGGCTTAGTTGGTATAGTTATCGGAACATTTTATACACCTATTTCAGCTAGCTTGAAATGCGATCGCCTTTCTCCTAGTCAAATTAACTGCGAACTGCGGCGATTTTATGTGCTTAGAGGTGTGGAAAAGCTGAGAATTTACGATCCTCAACAGGCAAATGTCATTACCACTGCTGGCAGTAGGCGAGGTAGAACATATAAGATAGTGATTGTAAATGAAATCAAAGAATTTGAGTTTCTACCATCTAGTAGCAGTTATAAAAATAATCAAGAAGTCGCTTCTCAAATTAATAATTTTATCTACTCTCAGCAACAATCTCTCTTCTTAAGTCAACACCAATGGCATGATTACTCGTTCTTTGTTGTCATCATTATTTTTTTTCTAGGGTTTGGTATTTTCTTAGTAACGACACCTATAGTTGACTGCACTTTCTATAAAAGTCTCAATAAAGTAATTATAGAGAGGAAAGGTTTACGTACAAGACAACTCATTGAATATCCCTTAATAAATATTTCTCGGATTGATATCCAAGAAAAAAAAGTGCGTTATGGCAAAATTTATCGCCCGATACTAGTTTTAATATCTCTCGAACAAATACCAATTCACGAAGATTATACTAACGAAAAAAATACTCAAAATTCTATTAATAGTATATGTAACTTTCTCGCTCAAGGATAAAGAGACTGAGGACGCAGATCCCCGACTTCTATGAGAAGTCGGGGATCTTGTTTTTCACGAATGATTTAGGACTGCTATCTAAGCTGCTTATTTTCATGCTTTTAGTAACAAAATTTTTGAAATTTAAAGTTTATATCTTAACATAGCATATACGAAAACAAATTTTATAAACTCATATTTTGCATCTGTGCTCTTGTCCGCCAATAAATAAATTTCAAGGGCTAAAAGCTAAAGTCAGTTTTAACTGACTAGGTAAGATTTTCAGTTCGTTTTAACAGACTTCAGCTATAAGCCTGGTAGACGCCTCCGGGTGGCTTCCCGTAGGGTACTTCAGTTCTAGGCTTTTAGGAGCGAGGTCAAGATGTGAATTACTTCTCTCTGAAGGAGTATTTATTATATTTGCATCAAGAGATTAAGACTTAATTATTGAGTATTATTACTCTCAGAATTTTAGTAAAAATACACTGCAAATTTTTATACAAATTTGCTTATACTCTGCTAAAGTAGAGACGCTAAATTTTGTGTCTCTCATTTGCCGATTTGGTTGAAAATTTGACTCAATCTTAAGGTTGTCTTAATAAAAATGATACCTCAAACACTGATCCCCGCGTAAACATATAAAAAGAAAAAATACTACTTCCAAAACATCACTATTCAGGGTAAATAGCATCCTTAAAATTGAACTTTTTCCTGAAGTAAATTTGCAACAACTTCGCTAAAGGAGGTGAGTTTAAATGCTTTGTGACGACTGTCAGCGCAAGAAAATTTGTCCGCCTGCATTAATTGCAAAAAATGATCCGCAGTTGCAGAAGATACTTGAACGTCTACGAAGATGTGAGTTGCGTACCGTAGATCAAAACTAGGTTGAAAAAGCGATCGCTAACGTTTGCTTTGTGAATCAGTTCCTAAAAAGAGGCAATTGTTTGCTCATACCCAGAAAATTAAGATGATGTTGGGATAGCAGCAATTTCATGCAAAGCTTGTAATAATCGCTGAATTTCTTCCACTGTGTTGTAATGTACTAGCCCTATCCGCAGCAAACCGCCACTAGCTTCTACTCCTAACCTCTCAGTCAGATTGATCGCATAAAAATGGCCGTGCCAAGTAAAAATACCGCGATCGCCTAATGCTTTAGCAATGGAGTAAGGAGTTTGCCCCGCAAGTGTGATTGCCACGGTTGGCGTGCGCCAGGTAAAACGTTCTGGCTGGGTAATGCCATATAAAGTTAAGCCAGGAATCTCCAACAGTCCAGAAATTAGCTGGTTGCTCAATTCTAGTTCGTATTGTTGGATTGCACTCATCGCAGTTACTAAGGCAGCACGCCGACTGGGATAGGAAGTTGATTGAGTTGGAGGACATCGGAATGCTTCCCATTTTCCTGTATCAGCCTCTAGGAGAGTAGAAAGTAACTCGCTTCCTAGTGTGGGTGAGACATGACAACCAATTTTCGCTAGATAGTTAATTGCCGCTATCATCCCCGCTAAACCTTCGTGATTGAGGGTGCCAGTTTCCCAGCGTGATGGCACTTCATCTGATGCAGGACGTACTTTGTAAGGTTGCAGGCGGGCAAGATGCTCGCGCTTGCCGTAAAGAATACCGACATGAGAGCCAAAAAATTTATACGCCGAACAGGCGAGAAAATCGCAGTCGAGCGATCGCACGTCAATTGGGGCGTGGGGTGCATAGTGAACTGCATCAACGAAAACCAAGGCTCCGACTGTGCGAGCAAGGCGTACTACCTTTGCTATGTCGTTGATCGTGCCTACGGCGTTAGAAGCATATCCAACTGCTACTAAGCGCGTGCGGGGATTAATTTGCTGTTCTAAGTCGCTCCAATCGAGTGTGCAATCTGTAAAATTGATATCTACAAAGCGGACTGTAACACCGCGCTCCGCTAGCGCACACCAAGGAGAAACATTGGCATCATGGTCGAGTCGCGTCACAATAATTTCATCACCGGGCTGGAGCTCGCGACTGATCGCTCGACTTAAAGTGAAGGTGAGGGTAGTCATGTTCGCACCGAATACCACTTCATCGCGATCGCAACCGAGAAAATCGGCGATCGCAACACGAGCGGAGTCAATCAGCACATCTGTACGCGCACTTGTCGCAAAAGCCCCGTGAGCATTGGCATTTGATCTCACCAGATAATCACCCATTGCATCTATTACCGAGCCAGGCACTTGAGTACCCCCAGGCCCGTCAAAGAAAACTGCGGGTTGTCCGTTGATTTCTTGCGTGAGTGCAGGAAACTGAGCACGTATCCATTTAATGTCAAGAGGCGTTTTCATCTGCAAACTCCTAGCTCTTGGACTAGAAATATCTTAGTGTATTATTCACAACATGGTTTCAAAAATCATATCCTCCTCGATCAGAGGCTGGTATTCTTGACTAAAAAAAGGGCGGAAGCCATCTTTGCACTGGGCGGTTATGTTACACAGTAGCCGAAACTCCCTTCTGCCATCTGCCTTCTACTTACTACGCTGGAATTTGGTTTTCAACCTGCAAAATCCAATCGCCGGAATTACTCCTAAAATAATTGCTGTAAAGACTTGTCCAGATAAATACAATATTTTAGGGCGGTTTGGTTCTGGAATCAGAAATTGTACTTGAGAAAATAACCAAACTAAGATACTAACTGAGCAATAAGAAATTGAGGGCAAAAAATTCCACCACCAAGCACCCGTCGTATATCTTTGCAGTACTAGCCATTGCAAAAAGCCTAGCCAAATTCCCGACAATATATATGAGATGGTTGATAGAAATCCAAAAAAGACTATCTCTTGAAACGATAAAGTTTTATTGAATGATGCGGCTATTGATGAAATGTGGTTAATCCATGCTCCAGAGACGCTATTGGCAGCTAACCAACCCGTGCTGGTGGCAAATATCCACAACCAAAAAGATATATAGTGGCGCAGGGCGATTGCTTGAGCAGCAGCAAAAATTACCGCAAAAACTGTACTACTGAGAAAATGCACTTGCAAAATATTTGATGGGAGCGATCGCAAGAGAGTTTTTTCGATCAAGATACTGGCAACACCACCTACAACCCATCCAAGTAGCGTCATGAAAGTAAATTTGAGTACAAAGTTCTGTCGTTGCGATCGCGCTATAAGTAGTTTTAGTACTCCATATAACTGAGATGCTTGTTCAGATGAGGTATTTACTGGCATTTGATTTGGATGTGTTTTCATCAGAAGTCAAGTGCAAAGGCTATTTAGGGGTAAATACTAGAAAATCAAATATTTTTTAAGACAAATAGGATACAAATAATCGAAAAATAAAATTTATATTTTTCAACCGCCTTCCGACTTCTGCCCTCTGCCTTTGTTTATCACTACCTATGGCAGATTGTCGGAGGAATTGTAGTTCAGATTTAATGAGATTAGCCATATCCATATAGGTATACGGGCAATAGCTCAATGAAGCGTGACAGAAGGGGTAAATTTATCCGTAATTGGGACTCTGAGCCAAAACAGGCAGTGAATTTATCGCTGACTTCAACGGCTTGGCAAGTTCTTCAGCAGCAAGCATGCGAATATGGCATTTCTCGTTCTGAATTGGTGGAACGTTATGCTCGGAGTTTGCAATCTGATTGTGGCAATGATTTTGATGAAAACGAACAAGATGAAGAAACGCTACAATTAGGCGATCGCAATTTAGAGAATAATCTAGAGGTATTAATTGCACAAAGAGATACTCTGCAAGCACAAATCGAGCAATTACAACGAACTATTGAGGTTTTACAGCAGCAAAATCAAAATCAAATAGCACCGGGCGATCGCAAAGTTGTTGACATTATTGAAAGTATTAGCGATGCATTTATTGCATTTGATCGCGAATGGCGCTATACCTACGTCAATCAGGAAGCTGTTCGACTGCTGAAAAAGAGCAAGGAAGAACTAATCGGGCAATGCATTTGGGAATTGTTTCCTGATTTATGCGGCACCAAGATGGAGCAAATGTTAAAAAAAGCGGTGGATGAACAAACCGCTTTTGTTTTTGAAGACTATTACGCTCCCTTTGACATTTGGGGAGAAGTTCATGCTTATCCTTCGACTGATGGGCTTTCCCTGTTTGTTCGGGATATAACTGAACGTAAGCGGGCTGAAGAAGCCCAAGACAATCAACGCCAATGGCTGGAAGCAGTACTCAATTTATTACCAATTCCCCTAATATTTGTTGAGCCAGAAACGGCTCGATTTACTTTCTCAAACCAAGCGGTAAAGCAAATGGCTGGCAGGGAGATGCCAAGCGATCGCTCTGCGGGGGTGTATGATGCAGAGTTTTACTGCACTGATGCCACAGGGCAACTCATACCGCCCGATCAACTTCCGGCTATTCGGGTGGCACGAGGTGAGAGGATTGACGGAGCAGAGTTGAACTGGCATACCCCAAACGGTGTTTATTCGCTACTGGTTTATGGCGATACTTTACCCGCGATGCACAATCGTCCAACAACTGGTGTGATAGTGTTTCAGGATATTCGCGATCGCAAGCAGGTGGAGTCACAACTGCAACAAAGCCACCGCTTTATTCAACAAGTCGCTGATGCCACACCTGGGCTTTTGTATGTTTATGACTTGATTGAGCAGCGTAATGTCTACGTAAATTGCCAGATTACAGAAGTATTAGGTTACACTCCAACACAAGTTCAAGCAATGGGCAGCGAGTTATTTGCCCAATTAATGCATCCAGATGATTTTGCGATTCTTCCTGCTCAAATCGAACGTTTAAATCAAGCACAAGACGGAGAAATTATCGAGCTAGAGTATCGGATGCGCCATGCCAGTGGTGAATGGCATTGGCTTTTGAGCCGGGATTTAGTTTTTACTCGTACTGATGATGGCTTACCTTCTCAAATCATAGGCATCTCCCATGATATTACTGAGCGCAAGCGAGCAGAAGCAGCCCTACGACAGGTTGAGGAACGACTGCAACTTGCTTTGTCTTCTGCCCAAATCATTGCCTGGGATGTGGATTTACAAACAAATTACGTCATGTGTTCTCCTAATGCTCTTGATGCTTGGGGGTTGCAAGAGGCTACAACAGAGGAGCTTTTGGCTATTCTCCACCCAGAGGATAAGCAAAGTGTGATCGAAGCCTATGAACGTGCGCTCTCTGGGGAAGAATCTTTTACCCAGGAATACCGAGTCATTAGTCCAGATGGGGCTGTACGATGGTTCCACGATTTAGGACGAGTTTATCTCAATGCCGATGGACAAGCAGTACGCATAGTAGGAGTATCGGTAGATATCACCGCTCGCAAGCAAGCAGAGGTTGCCCTACATCTAACTCAAGAACGCTATCGCTCATTGGCAGAATCCTTGCCGCAACTCGTGTGTACAGCACGTATTGATGGAAAGGCAGATTACTGCAACCAAAGTTGGATTGAATACACAGGGCTAGAACTAACTCAAACTCAAGGATTGGGATGGCTCCAGGCTATTCATGTTGAGGATCGCTCTTTAGCTGTGACTCAATCGATGCAAGCATTCAAAACTGGCAAGCCCCACTCTATCGAACTTCGGTTGAGACGAGTGGATGGTGTTTACCGATGGCATTTAGTGAGAATTGTCACCATCAAATCTGAGGATGGCAATTTTATTGGTTGGTTGGGAACGGCAACGGATATTAACGATCAAAAACACATTGAGCAAACTCAACGTTTTCTAGCTCAAGCATCGCAAACCTTTGTCGCAGCAAGCTTAGATTTACAAACCATTTTAGATACTATCACTCGACTAGTCAGTGAATTTACAGGCGATGTTTGTACTTTAAGTTTAGTTTCAGAAGATGGGCAATGGCTTAATCCTGTCTCTTTTTACCATATTGATTCGCAAGTCCGAGAACTCTTTGGCGAACTGCTAAAAAATTATCCTCGCCGTGCAGATCAAGGTATGGGGGGACAAGTTATGCAAACGGGAGAAGCAATACTATTAACAGCAGCATCCCCACAAGAGTTGAGTGCCGCAATCAAACCAGATTACCAAGTTGAGTTTGAGCGTTTTAGAGTTTGCAGTATATTACTTGTACCACTGAAGGTGCAAGGACAAGCAATCGGAATATTAAGCCTAAGCCGCCACTATCCAGGACAACCCCACAATCATGATGACCAAACTTTAATGCAAGACTTGGCAGATCGGGCGGCAATGGCGATCGCTAATGCTCGACTATACGAAGCCCAACAACGAGCTAGAGCCGAAGCTGAAGCTGCAAATCGTACCAAAGATGAATTTCTCGCTGTTCTCTCCCACGAATTGCGAACTCCCCTCAACCCCATTTTGGGTTGGACAAAATTACTACGCAGGGGCAAAATTGATGCCAGCAAAACAGCATTAGCCTTAGAGACAATCGAGCGTAACGCCAAGTTACAAGTCCAACTGATTGAAGATTTGCTCGATATCTCCCGTATCCTGCAAGGCAAGTTAATTTTAAATTCTTGTCAGGTGGATCTGGTATCAACAATCAATGCCGCGATTGAGACAGTACATTTGGCAGCCGAAGCCAAAACAATTCACATTGAAACTAACTTTGCCGCAGATGCGGGCAATGTTTTAGGCGATGCCGGGCGTTTGCAGCAAGTCTTCTGGAATTTGCTCTCAAATGCAGTCAAGTTTACACCTACAGGTGGTCGAGTTGAAATTCGATTAAATAGATCTGGTTCGCAAGCGCAAGTTCAAGTGCAAGACACCGGCAGAGGTATTAATCCTGAATTCTTGCCTTACGTCTTCGATTATTTTCGCCAAAGTGATAGCAGTATCACTCGCACTTTTGGCGGTTTAGGATTAGGGCTGGCGATCGCCCGTCATATTGTAGAATTGCATGGGGGTACCATCACCGCAGCCAGCTCAGGAATGGGACAAGGAGCAACGTTCACTGTTAGTTTGCCTTTGATGCTAACACCAACTCCAATAGCTGAGGAAGTAGCATTAACATCAGGCTCCCTTAGCTTACAAGGAATTCAAGTTCTAGCAGTCGATGACGAAGCAGACAATCTGGAATTAATCGCCTTTGTTCTCAAACAAGCTGGTGCTACAGTCATCTGTGCTGCTTCAGCACCAGAGGCACTGCAAATCCTGAATCAAACCCAGCCCGATATTTTGCTGAGTGATATTGGTATGCCGCAAATGGATGGCTATACATTGCTACGCCAAATTAGAGCTATGCCTTCACAGGGAGCGCAAATTCCAGCAATTGCCCTGACAGCCTATGCAGGAGAAAGCGATCAACAGCAGATACTTGCAGCTGGATTTAGGTTACACATTCCCAAACCAGTCGATCCAGAAGTATTAGTGAAGGCGATCGCTCAGGTTGTTCGTCCAAACGAATAATTCATACCAATTTAAAAAGTGATTAAGGGCAGATGGATTCATCAAACCCCGATCCAGGTTGATTATCAACCACTATCCCCTATACATTCATCATTTGTTTATTTTTATTTGCTGCGTAATACCCGATCGCTTCTTTACCTGTAATCAACCTAGCACCACGTTTGCGAGTGAAATAATTCCAACCCCACTGAATCATCACTACTAACTTGTTATCAAATTCAATTAAGAAGTAAATGTGAATCAGTAACCAAACTAGCCACGCCACAAAACCTGTCAACTTCATAAAACCCAAGTCAACTACGGCAGAGTTTTGCCCAATAACAGCTAAACTACCTCGATCAACATAATAAAATCTTGGCACTGTTTTACCTTGGAGCCGTTGTTTAACTAGAGAGGCAACGTATTCTCCCTGTTGCATCGCCACTGGTGCAACTCCAGGTAATGGTTTACCATTTTGATGAGCAAAATGTGCTAAGTCACCTATAACAAAAATATTCGGATAATCTTTAACACTTAAATCAGGTTCAACAATAACTCGCCCGGCGCGATCGCACTCTACATTTATTCTTTGGGCTAATACTTTCCCCAAAGGTGAAGCTTTCACACCTGCTGCCCACAATACCGTCTTCGCGTGAATCTGCGTTATTTCATCATCTTGTTTGATCGTAACAATATCATCTTCAATATTCGTTACTAATGTTTTTGTCTGTACTGTCACACCCAAATTTTGCAGGGATGCTTCTGCTTGTGCTGATAACTCCGGTGCAAAAGGAGGCAGAAGCCGATCCAAACCTTCCAAAAGCAAAACTTGTGCTTCTGTTGTATCAATATTGCGGAAATCTTCTTTCATAGTGTGATACGCTAATTCTGCGATCGCACCTGCTAATTCCACACCAGTAGGGCCACCACCTACAACTACAAAAGTTAACCAAGCTCGACGCAGTTGGGGATCAGTTTCCTTTTCTGCGGCTTCAAACGCCATAAAGATGCGGCGACGCATTTCTATTGCATCTTCAACGGTTTTCAAACCAGGAGCAAATGTTTCCCAATCGTCTTTCCCAAAATAGGAATGCTTGGCGCCTGTCGCGATAATTAAAGTATCGTAGGGTATTGTTTCGCTACCCATAAAGACTTTTTGGGCTTGGGGATCGATGTCATAAACTTCTCCCAACAAGACTTTTGTATTCTTACTTTTACTAAGTACTGAACGCAACGGTGAAGAAATATCAGCAGGGGATAGCGTACCTGTCGCAACTTGGTACAAAAGCGGTTGAAATAAATGAAAGTTACGTTTATCTATAAGAGTTACATTTATATTATCGCTATTCAGTGCTTTCGCGGTATAAAGTCCACCAAAGCCACCGCCGACAATGACTACTTGATGGGGTGGTTGATTTTCAACTTCGTTCACCATAAGATTTGTTTCCTTGTGTTGAGAGAGCTTTCATCATTGTTAACAAATTTTTACCAAAATCGTCAGATGGTTCTGTTTACTATTCACAGATGAAGTTTTGTAAAAGTAGTAAATGGTACAAATATAAGGTAAATTTAATTACATTTAAGGCAGAGGGCAGAGGGTAGAGGGCAATCCCAATGAAACAAGTTTCACAAGCCTTGCATGAAAGTGTTTCTCTCCCCCAGCTTCCCCAGCTCCCCCTGCTCTTTCAAGTCAGGGGGCAGAAGGGAAAGAAAAAGTTTTAATGTTCAACTGAGGTTAATAAATAAAGCCCATACAAATGGGCTTCAGTGATGAATACATTTTCTTGTGCAGCTATTTCCGAATCAGTTTGCCTGCAACTGCGAGAATAGTTCTACTTGAGCCTCTGCATCCATACACTGCCAAGCTCGATTAACTGCACTCAAAATCGCCAGCAACGAGGCTGTGACAATGTTGGGGTGAATGCCGACTCCATATAACGAGCCTGGAATCAAATCACCTGCAATCTCAATGTAGGCGATCGCATCGGCACTGCTGCCAGAATTACGCGATCGCTCTTCATAATGGTGGATTCGCACACCTAAACCAAGAGCATTGACAAAAGCATCAATCGGCCCGTTACCTGTGCCACAAACTGCGATAATTTTCTCATGCAGTTGCAATCTTGCCGTCAGGTTGTAAAAACCACTGGCGTATTCAGTTTCAATTAGCTGGTGAGTTATGTACTTCAGTGGTGTAGAAATCTGTAAATACTCTTGTTCAAACAACAGCCAAAGATCCTGGGAAGACAATTCTTTACCAGTGGCATCCATTACCCTTTGTACAATTTTGCTCAACTCAATCTGCAAGCGTCGGGGCAACACCAAATCGTAGTCTCGTTCCAACAAGAAGGCAATTCCTCCTTTCCCTGACTGACTGTTCACGCGCACCACAGATTCATAATTACGCCCAACATCTGCGGGATCTAGTGGCAGGTATGGAACTTCCCAAATTGCATCTGGTTTTTGCACGGCAAAGCCTTTTTTGATTGCATCCTGATGAGATCCCGAAAAAGCAGTGAATACTAAATCGCCGACGTAGGGATGGCGGGGATGAATAGGTAGTTGCGTACAATCTTCAATTATTCTTGCTACTTCGTTAATGTCAGAAAAATCCAAGCCGGGATGGATACCTTGGGTGTAGAGGTTTAAAGCCAGCGTCACTAAATCAACATTACCAGTACGCTCACCATTACCAAACAAACAGCCCTCAACCCTGTCTGCTCCTGCCATTTGGGCAAATTCTGCTGCGGCTACTCCACAACCGCGATCATTATGCGGATGCACGCTGAGAATTACGCTATCTCGTCTTGCTAAATTGTGGTGCATCCACTCTACTTGATCGGCAAATATATTAGGTGTTGCTACCTCTACAGTTGCAGGCAAATTGATAATGGCTTTGTATTGGGGCGTAGGTTGCCAAACATCCAAAACTGCATCGCAGATTTCTTTCGCAAAATCAAGTTCCGTCGCTGTAAAAGTTTCGGGCGAATATTGAAATTGCCATTGCGTGTCTGGTTGCTCTTTTGCCAACTCAGTCAAAAGTTTCGCTGCCGAGACTGCCAGATTAATTGTTCCTTGGCGATCCAAACCAAAAACCGTGCGACGAAATACAGGAGAAGTTGCATTATACAAATGCACGATCGCTCGCTTTGCTCCTTGTAAAGCTGCAAAGGTGCGGCGAATCAAATCTTCTCTTGCTTGTGTCAAAACTTGAATAGTGACATCATCAGGAATTAATTGCTGCTCAATCAAGTGTCGAACAAAATCGAAGTCAGTTTGTGAAGCGGATGGAAAAGCGACTTCAATTTCTTTGAAACCAATATTTATCAACAGATTGAACAAATTTAACTTGCGTTGAACATTCATCGGTTCAATCAACGCCTGGTTGCCATCTCGTAAATCGGTACTCAACCAAATGGGCGGATGAATAATTGTTTGATTTGGCCAAGTGCGATGAGTTAAATTAATGGGTGCAAACTGGCGATATTTTTTAGCAGGATTCTTCAACACGCTCGTCTCTTCCTTTGTTGCTGATGTTTATAAGGCGTAGTGGCGAAAAGTATTACAGGGATTGGGCTGCCAGGTTGCCAAATTCTCCAAGCCTGACAACCCACAAAAAGTCGTAGTAACGCCTCAAGTGCTAGATGTAGTTGCATAAGAACCTCCAAGTTAGTGTTTCAATAACCTGCCAGTAGTTAAAATTCCTGGCTTAATATATTCGGTTAAAACCGACTATTAACAAGCTATAAATTCCGTTTTTCTCGTTACCAGGTTGAACCTGGTAACGAGGGTAACGAGGGTAGCGATGAAGCCCGTTTTAACGGGCTTGGGCTATTAGCCCGGAAATTAATTTTCGAGCTGTTTGCGTCGCCAATGAAACAGCCTAGATTTAGTGACTAATACTATTTCACGAAAAGGCTGATATGGATGTACCCCACCGCCTACGGCACCTCCCCTTATTAAGGGGAGGTTGGGAGGGGTTGAATATGAATCACTCAAAAAGTGAAATGGTATAAGAACTATCTGCATCATTAGACAAAGCTAAACTGCTTTCAGGATTCAGAAGCTTATTTAACTCAGTACAAATCCATTTAGTGTATCTAAAATCTATTTGCGCCCAAGGCGCAGTAGCAGCCCCAGCCTTAATAAAAGGCTGGAAAGTAGTTGTAGAGATAGCTGCTTGGCGAACATAGTTTTTTGACTTTCAATAAACCTATACATAATGATATTAAACCTAGACAATCCACAGGTCAACTGATATCTTGCATCATTTGATTGAAAGAGCCAGATTGCTCCAGTTCTCGTTACCAGGTTGAACCTGGTAACGAGAGTTTGTGGGCTGCCGCCTCCAGACTGTCGGAACTGGTGTAAGATGTGAATCAAGCAAACGCTGAAAGAATTTTCAGTTCATGAGCCAACACAGCTTTTCTGAATTAAACCATATTGAGCCATAAACTTCACTTGTTGGGTACGTGTTAACCTAAGTGCAGCAATATGCCAATTGATTGAGATTAGAACTATACGTTAATATAATAATACTGATAAGTTTTTCAAAGATAATCTATCGGTAGTTTGTCGATCCGAGTCTCATCTTCCAGCACATAGTTACCTTGATTTAAAGTTCGTAAGTTGCTCCTGAGTAATAGCTCTTTAATTTAAATTTTGAATTTTAAATTTTGAATAAAAATTTATCTGTTATGCAACCTCCTTTGCCTCTTGCTGGTTTGAATATTTTGGTAGTTGAGGATGATGATGATACTCGCTTTTTCGTCACTACCGTGCTAGAAGCAGATGGAGCGATTGTTACAGCAGTTCCATGTGCAGCCCCAGCACTAGAAGTGTTACCTCAATTGCAACCCGATGTCCTAATTAGTGATATAGGTATGCCTGGTGAAGATGGCTACGCTTTAATCCGCAAAATACGTGCTCTCAAGCCTGATATTGGTGGGCGAGTTCCAGCTATTGCCTTAACAGCCTATGGTGATAGTGATAGTTGTGTGCGTGCCTTAGAAGCTGGTTTTCAAACTCATGTCTCTAAACCAGTTGCTCCAGAAGAACTTGTCGAAATTGTTGCTAATTTAGTCGCTTCTTGTCATTGGTAATTTATAGACACGAGAATTACTAATAAATGCTTTGTGTATTTTCTGCTTTAGATGAAAAATTTTTCACTACTTGATTTGGATATATATGACTGCCAACCCCTATAAAAGTTCCATCCGCAATTTGCACACCAGGGCCAATATAGGAACCTGCCCCTAAGAAGACATTACTACCAATTTTTACCCTTTTAACATATAACATCAAGTCTTGTTTTTTAGGTTTAATGATATGAGAACAAATCCCAATTTTATGGCCAAAAACTACATTATTACCTATTTCTAATAAAGCGCGATCGCTTATTTCTAAATGTGGTGTCCAATAAACGCCTTTACCAACTTTTGCTCCCCACAACCTTAGCCATAAAGAAAATGCTCCAGGGATGAGGCGCAATCCTGCTTCTAATGCTGGAAAGGTAATATATATAACTTGTATTTGATGACTACCCCACCAAGGAGAGTAGTTCTTACCAACTAAGTAGCTGATTCCTTCTTGGAGAGGGTAAAATTTCTCATGTAATTTATATATTAATAAAGGAAAGATATATAAAGAAAAAAGGAAAGCGGCAACACACAAAATACTTGGTTGAATGCAAATAAAGATAAAAGATGTGAATACCATTAATATAACTAAGGCAGGGAAAAAAGAGAGTAAAGTACTTAATATAGTCATAATTTTGATGTTTACCTTGTCTTATTTTGGTTGGTAATTAGCATTTTTAATCTCCTGATTTTTTAAATATGAATACTTCAGATTTAGGATTAAAACGGACTCAATAATTTCTGAATTAAGGAAAAATTAGATTGAATACCTAAAGAACATGGTGCTTGTTCAGATGTATGATAAGTCCCATGTAATCTGTCCCAAATTTTCAAGTTTGCCCCATAGTTAACATGAACACTCTCACTACCATGATGCCAAGCATGATCTGAAGGCAAAATTAGCCAGGGCGATAACCATTGATACAAAAATGATTGTGGTTGTGGTGAAAATTTGCTATGACGCCATAAATCCAAAGCTGAAGTCAAACTTATACCCAAAATATACCAGCTAGGATCTTGCAATAAATAAATAAATAGTGAGTGAATCCATAAGTAAATAATAAAAAAACTCGTCCACAAAGTATTGCGAGAAGTTCCCAAAACATCCATTGAGGTTATTGTATGATGAACTTGATGAATAGACCATAACCACTTGCTATGAAATAGGCGGTGATTCCAGTAATATAGATAATCTACACAAACAAAGCTGATCACAAACCCAACAAGAAAATGCGGTTTTAATATATCCTGAAAATTTGGTAGTAAAAATTTATATAATTGATAAACTAAAGTAATTTGAAAAACAGGAATAATTATTCCTTGAAACCACAAACCAACAATATCTAAAATCCAATCTTCACGATTCTTGATTAAAAAAATAGTGAGTCTTTTATCATTCGCTACAGTCAGCGTCAACAAAATTACGAAGACAGTAAAAACTAACATATAAGTTAATAAGTGTTACTTTATACTATTTGAATATTTTATGCCCGTTATACTATCTTTCAGGTTCTACCTGGGAATTACTTAGAAGTGGCTCTGCCACTTCTTTTTCTGAAGTTTAAGAAAGATTTTGGTTCGTCTGCTATACCCAAAATTTCACATCTACAGACTTATCTGGTAGGGTTCTTGGATCTTCTCCAGCAGCAATTTTGTTGCGGATAGATTCAACAAAAACGTGAATGGTATCAGCAGGGGTGTTAGAAAACTGTCTGCCGTACTTGTTGATCGCCTCCCATTGAATACCTAAAGCTTTCACATCTTGATGAATAATATATTGAGCAGTCCAATGGACAAAGAGTTTTGCAAATTTGTTCCAAACACCATAATTAAAAGTGACATCAGTGTAAACCAAAGTAGAGTCTTCTGCTTCGGGAACTGATTGGCTGGTGATAAATAGCCGTCTGTGTGGTTTCATGTCATACTCAACACTAGTGATATTCGGCATATGGAAGCTATCGGTATGGCGAATCTTGTAACCTGTATTGTTGAGAAAGCGGGTAAACCAACCAAGATTATTAGTTTCGTTACGGTATTGCGCAATTACACAACCACTGCGTCTTTCTACAGTCATTTCTAACTGTTGTTGGCGGGGTGTGCGAAAAACTCCAGGATGAACGCTGGCGGTATGAGGAATATCAATGAAGTTTTCGACACAGTTGGTAACGTTATTGCAGAAGCGATTAATTACCCGCACTGTCTCCCATCCCGGTTGTTGATAGAAAGGCATGGGGAAAGGTTCAAATTCCTCAGTAGGGTTTTGTGCCAAACGTACGTAAATATATCCATCTTGTTCTCTGGTATCATATCGCAAAGCCCGGCGCGCTTCCGTTACTTGGAAATTTTCTCCTTCACAGGGTACAGCTATCACTTTGCCAGTTTTGTCGTATACCCAGCCGTGGTAAGGACATTGGATTTTGCCTTGACAGACGTTACCTTGAGAAAGACGACTATTTCTGTGGATGCAGCGATCGCGTAATGCAACAGGTTTACCATCATCCCCGCGAAAAATCACTAACCACTCATCTAAAACTGTACGTTGCAAAACTGTATTTGATTTTAACTGTTTACTCAAAGCAACAACGTACCAAAAATTCTCAAATTTCACTTTTGTTCCCCACAATGCCTAATCTCGATGTCGCTTGTCAATTCTATTTGACAGGCAAGCCTTGCTTGTTTATTTGTCGATGCGAATATATCTAAAATTTCTTTTTCTTCTTCACTAGGCGGTGGAATATCACCAGCTATCATGACAAGGCAGGTACCACAAATTCCAGTACGACAACCAAATAAAACTGGAGAATTTTCTATAGTTAGATGTTCAGAAATTTGCTGATGTTTTTCTAAAATGATTGGTTGATAATCTGTCTCTGGAAAGGAAATAATACAGTATTGCTTATTCATAAATTATAAATTAATAAATTTGGAGGCTTAGAGGATGTTTGCAAAGTCCTCTTGTTGGTAGCAAAAAGTTTTAGATCCTCCTAAATCCTCCTTAATTAGATCCCCCTAAATCCCCCTTAAAAAGGGGGGAACTAGAATCAAAGTCCCCCTTAACAAGAAAGCTAGGGGGAATCCATAAGTGCCGAAAATCACAACAAATTACTTTTTAAACAACCTCTTAGAACCCCGGCTTCTTAAAGAAGTCAGGGTTCTGAGTATCAAATTTGTTTGACCAGATAGATGCTTCTAAACTATTTACATAATTCATATATTTAATCAATGGTTGGTCGATGCTAATAATCACATTGGGATTATAGCGAATATTATCATAAATTATGCCATCTTCATCACGCAAAAAATAATAAGCTAGTTTGGTGAACAAGAGCAATATTCGACTAACAATCCAACCCAAAATACCTGTTCTTTTTTCAGTCATATAAATAGGTTGAATTCGAGTTTTACCATCTTTGATAGGAGTGTAAGCGTAAATTATGTGTAATGGTGGCATTAACCGCACATTTTTCATGATAGTTAAAAGCCCAATACAACCATCGGCATATCTCATCGTGTATTCGTAAGTATTTCCAAGAATTTTCCGTCCTAGTCTTTCTCTAGGTGTAGTATTAGGAAATTGCCCTCTGAGGGTAAAATCAATAATTTGATTAGATTCATTTTGTTGTAAAAATAAATCCATTTTGATATTTAATTTATGTACTGTTTGTAGATGTTGAGTATCGATACCATTCATCATGCAAATATGGTGATGACAATTCCTTTCAAAGGCTTTGTCGTGAATTGTCAAAAGTAATTTACCTTTTAGTTCATCAAATTCAGCAATACCATGAGGAGGATTATTATCTGGGTAAATCCAAATAAAATCATATTTTTCCTCAGTGGCATAAGCTTGGATTTTAGCTTTTTCGGGAATATCTGATTGACAAGGAATATGCTGGCATTTCCCCTCGCCATCAAATGCCCAATGATGGAAAAAGCAGCGAATAAAATTACCCTCAACTCGTCCAATTCCCAAATCAGTTCCTAAATGCGGACAATAGGCATCCAAAGCTCTAACTTTGCCGTCTTCTCCACGAAAGATAACAATTCTTTGCTCATAGATATCTACAGATTTTACCTTACCTATTGGCAATTCTCGACTAGGACAAGCAATGTACCAGCCTTTAGCAACAACATCCCAATTGTTGAAGATTTTCATCTTTGATAGGGGTTGTGTATTTTGATTTTGAAACTGGTTCATTTTGCCCTAGCCCCGACAAAATTTTACAACTGTGTTTCAACTTGTTCAGAAAGTTTAACTGCTGTCACTGTATTCATGCCAGATGACAAGATTAAGCCTGCAATGAAAAAAAAGTCAATTACTAGCCCTAAAAAAACGGGTGGTCGTCCCGGTGTATTCCAAATTATAATTAAACCTGCATAATTCACTAATGTAATTGCAGGTATACCAATTGCCGGAATAGCCAAACGCGCCCAATTTTCTCCCTTTTTAAAGGGGATAAATAATAATACTGCCAAGGCAGCAGCAACAGATAAATATCCTCCACCGGATACTTTCATCAAAGATAAAAATTGCATTTGAAAACCATGTTCAATTTCTGACCAATTTACACCAACTGCTTGTTCTTGATAAGGTAATAACTGAGGTGTAAATAGGTAAGTTAGGGCAATACAAGCAATACTAAGAATAGCTACTAAATAACAGCTAAAAGCGATTTTTATTTTTGTGTTCATTATGCCCCCGACTTATTCTTCAGGTTTAGGGTTAAAAACGTAAAAAATTAGCAAAAGCCTGCTTTTGAATTCCCAGATATTTGGGAATAGAATTAGCTGCCATGATAGACATTTGTCGGTTATTTTCCCAAAGATAGTCAAGCTTCTCAAGGTAGACTTTATAAGATTCCCTTGCTTCAGTGTGGGTTTTGTAGCTACGGTGCAGCCCTTCAGTTTCTTGTGTAAAGCACTCGCGCATCATGTCTTTGGCTTCAGCATCGCTCATATCAAAAACAGGCGATCGCAAAACCTGATAAACTGCTGAATATAGTGCAGGGTCATACCAAAAAATCCCGTTAATAGCCACAGAAAAGTGATAATGGTCTTGTTGACAACCGCGTATACCCAGGTTCGCTACTAATTTCTCAAATGCTGTCGGTGGCTTTAAGCAGTGAATCACATCGTGGGAGATAATCGTCGAACTATTGAAATGAAAGCTTTCATCCATGAAATGATAGTAGGAAATCTTGGCAGGAATCGGAGCAGTTTCCTGGTTGGGATGCTTTTGATAGTAGTTGCTGAGTTTGTGCTGTACTAATTTCCCGTTGAGTGTCCGTACTCCTCGTACAGTGAAGTATTGGCAAGCTAAAAAGGTGTTATCAGATGATAAAAGTCCGAAGGCTTGCAATTGCAGTTTTTTCCAGCGACGCCTCCAAGTATTAGTATCGGCAAATACCATTGTTTCAGTAAATGGGCTGCGCATCGTGTAGTGAAAGACACGTTTACCAAACAAAGCCATTTCTACCTGATTGGCGACTGTCCGAAAAGCGTTGATATGAGCGCGTTCTTGGGAGGATTCTAAATCGAGCGTATCGCATACCAAGCGGAAATCTTCTTGGGCATAAAGCCCAGCAGCGCTAGTTTGATTAAAGTAGATCGTGGCAATTTCAGCAGAGATAATCTGTGAATAATAAGCTACCCAGTAAAGCTGGTTTAGGATAATTCTTTGAGTTGGACTAGCTTGTTCCCACAGAGGAGTGGCATAAAGTAGCGAGAATTCCTCCGGGTTCCAATATTCATCCTTGCAATCTTCATAACGAAAACTCGCAGCAGCTTCATCTAGCAATTTAGTATGATCTTGCTGTTTGTTGCGGGTGTGGTTAATTTGGAGTTTTTTATAAATATTTTGATTTTCTAAAAGTGTGTTTTGTTTAGTTTTGTTGATTGTTGCAATCATATTTTTAGTGGTAGAAGCAACTAATATAGCAGTCTTGTTTGAGAAGGGAAAATATTGTAAACACCGAACCGAAATTAATTAGCTTGCTCATGACTAAAAATCTCATTAAACTTCCCTTGCATTTCCACTCTACCTGCTTTCAATACAATCACTTGGTCAGCGCGACGCAATACTGAAGGGCGATGAGAAACCACAAGACAAGTTGGTGTCCAAGGATCTTGCTGTGGTTGTGTGCTGTTAACAAATATCCGCGACCATAATGCCAATTCTGTCTCCACATCCAAAGCACTGGAAAGGTCATCAAACACAAGTAATTCTGGTTGACGGATAAACATCCGCGCTGCTGCTACACGCTGGATTTGTCCACCAGAAAGTCGCACACCCTTGGAACCAACTAAAGTTTCTAGACTTTCATTCATAGTTGCTAAATCTTGCTCAAACACAGCCATGTTTAAAGCTGTGACGATATCATGCTCATCTTTAGCCAAGCCAAGTAAAATATTGTCTCGCAGAGTATAGCTAAAAAGTTGCGGAATTTGAGGAGTATAAGCACTGCGAGGCGGAACAAAGAAATTAGCAGGATCTTCAACCATCTTCCTATTCCAGTAAATTTCCCCGCTTTGCTTGGGTAGTAATCCTAATAATACTCGCAGCAATGTAGTCTTGCCAGAACCAATCTGACCAGTAATTACAGTCAAACTACCGCGCTGAAGTTCGAAACTGATATCTGTGATTCCCTGACAATTACCAGGATAATGGTAAGTTAAATGAGAAACTTGCAATAATTGTAGACTATCCTTCTGATTTTTCAATGGTTGTTCTAATGCTGGCAAAGGTTT
Source organism: Chlorogloeopsis sp. ULAP01 (assembly GCF_030381805.1). Taxonomy (NCBI): domain Bacteria; kingdom Bacillati; phylum Cyanobacteriota; class Cyanophyceae; order Nostocales; family Chlorogloeopsidaceae; genus Chlorogloeopsis; species Chlorogloeopsis sp. ULAP01. The sequence continues at coordinate 371,876 of NZ_JAUDRH010000007.1, read as the reverse complement.
CTGGCTACCATTCAGGTCTTTGAGATAAAGTTGATTGGGAGCTACTATAGTATCTGGCGATACACCAGATAGTAAAGCAGCCATCCGTTCAAAAGAAACTTCTGTATGCTTATAAAAAGCTACGAAGCCACCGAAAAAATTAAAAAAGTCAGTGACAAAAGAAAGGTTATACACGAATAAAGCAAAGTCCCCCACTGTCAACTTACCAACATCACTCTGCATTAATTGAGAAGCAAGCAACAGAGTTATCCCTATTCCCAGACTCACCATATTTTGAAAGGAAGAATTGAGAATAGCGTTAAATAAGCTATCCTGAATCATCTTTTGGCGGCGTTGGTCATTGAGATTGCGGAAATAATTCAACACATTATTTTCTGCTCCAGCTACCTTAATTGCTTGTACTGAACTAAAGATTTCTCCTAAAATCCCCGTCACTTTTTCGGTAGCTTGACGACTAGCTTGGCGATACTTTTTAATCCGAGTTTCTGCTCGTTGAACAATCACCATCATCCCCACCAATGGCAAAAAAACAAAAAGTGTCATTCGCACATTGATAGTTAATAAAATTACTAAAGAAAAAACAGCAAATATTGATTGCGCTAATACTTCTGATATCCATGCCAGATAATCTTCTATTTGTTGCGTATCATCACGAAAGTAGCTAATTATTTCTCCCTGAGACACAGTTGTTTCAGTTTCTTGATTAACAACCATTGGCTGGACTATAGGATTTGTGAACAGACGATCTAACAAATTATGTTGTAGTAATGACTTTGTAATGAAGCGATGCTGAGTTTTGGTAATACGTCCCACAAATATAACTACGATATGGCCTAAATTTAGAGCAAGTAATAATGCAATTAAAGCCAGAGGTGATAATCCGAATTGTGCCTTATCTGTGAGGCTATTGAAAAACTCTCGGATAATTAACCCTGGAAGGGCAGGCAACCCCATGATGAAAATCCATAGACAATTATCAATTAGGTATAGTTTCGGTTTATAGCAAATCAGTTGCCATAATAATTTCCAAGTTTTGAGCTTTTTTGTTAATACCATAATGATTCGTAGGTCGTAGAACCTCACCCCAACCCTCTCCTTACTAAGGAGAGGGAGCAAGAATATTTTTTTGAAAATGACATACTCGCATCAATCAATGATTTTAATCATTGTTAATCATTTTTGAAATAACTTCTTAGGTTAATAAATTGGTTAGACCAGTTTGTAATAATTGAGCAAAACGTGAGTGAGGATTTTTTATTAATTCTTCTCGTTTACCGTATTCAATAATTTGACCTTGTTCCAAAATTAAGATTTGATTGGCTCTTTCTACAGTTGCTAAACGATGGGCAATAATAATGCCTGTACGTCCAGTTAATAAATTGTCTACAGCTTTTTCAATGAGTTTCTCTGTAATGGGATCGAGGCGAGAAGAGGCTTCATCTAGAATCACTAAACCGGGATCTTTGAGAAACACTCGCGTAAATGCTAGTAACTGTGCTTGTCCCGCAGATAAACCGCTGCTATCTGGCCCCAAGTTTGTATCTAAGCCTTGGGGTAATGAGTGCAACCATGTTGATAATCCCAATATTTCTAAGGTTTCATAGATGCGTTCGTCGCTAATGTTCTGGTTAAAAAAGGTGAGATTATTCCGAACTGTAGTTTGAAATAGTTGTACATCCTGAGTGACTAATCCCACTTTTTGAGGTAAATCTATTAAGGGAGTTTGGTCAATAAGTACACCTCCCAACCGAATTACGCCTGATTGAGGGTCATATAGCCTCAGTAATAACCGCGCTAGGGAAGATTTACCGCTACCTGTACGCCCCAGTAAACCCAATAGATGCCCAGCAGGTAAATTAAAGGATATATCTTGCAGTACTAAATCCTCAGTTCCCGATTCCCGCTCATTGTAGCTAAAGGAGACGTTCTCAAAAGTTACGGAAAGTGCGCCACCAGGAAGTTGCTTTTCACCTCCTGCACCGAGTTGAGATTTAACTTGAAATAAATCTTGAATGCGGTAAATACTGGCTTCTGCTTGTTGCAGGTCTTCGATTTGGTCGCGAATTTGCTGAATTGGTTCGCTCAAAAGAGTGGTGTAATAATACAGTAGATATACTGAACCGATAGTAATAATCTTTTGAGTCCAAAGGTAAGAACCTACACCCAAAGCGATCGCCTGACCTAAAGCAAAGATACCTACAGTTGTTGTCCACAGAGTTGTATCGGCGAAGCGTGCTTGTTGATAATTAGGCAACCAGCCTTGCAAAATTTTGTGGAAGCGTTGCATGACATAACTTCTAGCCCCATTGGCTCGAATATCCTCCATCCCCGCGAGTTGTTCACCGATGAAACCAAAAAACTCGGCACTGATTTGGCGATAAGTTCGCCAATAAGGAACAGCTATCGAACGCAGGCGAATTAAGATAAATAGCCCTGTCAAGGCAAACAATGCGATCGCTAAACCTGCTCGCCAATCTTCTGCAAACAGGACGATGACTATACCCAATATCAACAGCAAATTGCCCAAGATTTGAATGGTAAATTTCGAGAAAAATTGGGAAAGAGTGTGAACGTCTCCGTCTACTCGTTCTAGTAACTCACCGGGTGTAGAGAGTTTATGAAAGGATAAATCTAGTCTCAAACAATGCTCAACTAAATCAGCACGCAAGGCGTTAGTGGCTCTCCAAGCAACGTTTTCGCCGTAGTATGTGGCAGCAATTGTGATGACTTGAGTGATTAAAGCTACACCTATAAATAATAAGGCGGCGAGGAGTAAGTTTTGTCCAGAACCACCAGCTACGGCTGTGTCAATGAAATAGCGCAGAATTTGGGGGTTGACTAATTGTAATCCGATGCTAACCAGGAGGGCGATCGCAAACTTGAAAACCCTTCCCTTTTGAGGTTTGAGATAATCTACGAGTAATTTCCAGTATTGCTGTAGTCCAATTTTCATCATGCCAATTTCACTAGACTACTGACGCGATACTGCTTGACTTCCTCTAAAGATGGCTGTTGTGCTGAGTTCCAGGCTGTGATTACAGAGCCTTTGACCTCTACCCTCGCTTCATAAGCACTGCTGATACTTCCATCCACCGTAGTGAAATCAATGCGAACATCAGCCCATTCTTTGTTAATTTCATCACTTGCTAAAACTTGACCTGCTTTATGATATTCGAGCCACCTCCAGCCTTCTTGCATCCAAATCTCTCGTTCGGCAATTTGTTCAAATTTAGATAAACCACCCCATCCCCGGTAGTATGGGTAAAGTTCTCTCACGGAACCATTACGTCGTACTAATAAATCTAAAATTTCTGGCTGCAAATGTCCCCAGTATTGTCCTTGGGGTAAATCAACTAAGGTAGGGGCAAACTGGTGTCCACCAAAATGACTGCATCGCCAAACACGCAGGTTACTGTTTGCAGCAGCGTATTCAGAACGCAATTTTTGATAAATTGGATAACCAAATCTGCTACAAGCCGCATCAACATTGCCATGGGTGCAAACGAGTAACTCTCGAATGTGGTTTGTTTGTTGGCGATACTGTATAAAATTTGGTAGTTCTTCTGGTTGTTTGAGTAAAGCTAATGCCAAAGAGCCAACTAAAGCATGAGGTACGATAAACTCGTGCTTCTCAAATTGGGCAAAAAATTTGGCTGGTCGGCGATAGTATAATACACGAGTGTAATCTGGATGAGAGTATTCTTTGTCTGGTGCGATCGCTAGTTGTCGAATTTTTCCACCACACTGCCAAACAAAATTCAATGCTTCTAATACACCCTGCGGCATGGGGTTAGGCTCAATCCAAATGTTAATTGGCCAGGGTTGTGCAGCTTCAATAATTAAGTATTGTTCTACAACTATGGCTGAACCGATGGGATTTTCACCATTTGCTTGGGATATCTCGGAACAGAAATGGCAATTGTTGCGAGTCTTGTTGATAGAGATATTCATGATTACTTCACTAGATACTTAAATAAATCATCAATAACGGCATTCGCTGCGATCGGGCCATCACCAAACCAGTATTCTGGCACTTCGTAAACTTGATTTTGTTGCACTGCTTTGAGGGTAGACCAAAGCGGATCGGCTTTGAGTTTTTCCTTTTGCGCTTGTGACTGTTGAGCGATCGCATTCTGATGGCCGTAAGACCAGAGGAAAATCACATCTCCATCAGCACTTTGTAATTTTTCTCGGCTAATTGTGTACTGAATTTCAGTTCCAAATAAAGTTTTAGCTTCCTCTGCGTTGAGATTCTGGGAGGAGGCACGAGATAACCCCGCATCGGCGACGATAGTGCCACAAAAAGAATCTTTGAGATAGAGACTTACCTGGTTTGGATAGACTCGAACAATTGAGACTTTGAGTTGGTTTGCCTGATTGCCTATTTGTTGCTTGAATTCCTCCAGTCGCGCATAGTAATCGTTCATGACTTGCTCTGATTCTGCTGTTTTTCCCAACACTTGTGCATAGCGTCTGAAGAATTGTTTCCAATCACCACTATGTTTAAATGGAATCAAAATTGTTGGCGCAATACTTGACAGAACACTGTAGCTACCATCAAGAAAGTCTCCACCTAAAATGAGATCCGGCTTTAATGCCAAAATTTTTTCTAGACTCGGTGCATTAATTGCCCCAATATTCTCGATCCCTGCAATTTTGTCCTTTAGATAAGCTTTGTTATCTATTCCATCGCTACCAATGGGCTTTACTCCCAGACTCAGGGCATAATCCAAACTGCCAAGTACAACAGTACGTTGCGGGTTAATGGAAACGCAAGTTTTCCCCATTGCATATTTGATAACACGACAGTTTGCCGTAGAAAAGGAACTATCAAACTTAGTTACAGTATCAGCAGTTTGGTTGTTGCAGGCAGAAACCATAAAAACAATTAGGGTGCCAAGCAAAGATAGTAAAACTACGTGATAGAGTTTTTTGCACATTTCCGGCTCATCTCTCTTTTGCCATTTTCGGGAGAGAAAAATAGGGAGTAATTTCACAAGCAAGAGTAAAACTGACTAGTTTCACGCAGACTATCCTTTTAAAACTCTACTGCTACTGTACCAATGACGGTAAAAGGCTCACCAGGAATAATGGCTGACCTAAAGCTGTCAGTCGTGCGGATGTACTGAACATCGAAAAGGTTTTTGAAATTAAGAGCAGCTCTCCAATTATCTGTACGGAAAAAAATAGATGCGTCTGTACGGACATAGCTAGGTACTTGGAATGTATTTTCCAGATCGCCTTCGCGCTCTCCCACAAAAAATACCCCAACTCCAAACCCTAATCCTTGAAGATTTCCTGTTTGAATTTCATAGGTAGTCCAAAGGCTAGCTGCATTGTAAGGAACGTTACTCAATCTATTGCCCTCAAGTCCCGCATTACTTTTGGTAACTTTGGCATCAGTATAGGCATAGGAAGCGATAATATTCCATCCAGGAAGAATCTCTCCGGCAACATCAAACTCGATTCCCCTACTTCTCTGTTCCCCTACAGCAACACTGAATCCTGGGTTAGCTAGATCTGTAGTAGCAACATTGGACTTAGTGATTTCATAGGCTGCTATATTAGTTACCAGTTTGCTATTAAGGAATTCACCTCGAATACCCACTTCGTACTGCTGACCACGCTCTGGTTCTAGGAAAGAACCATCAAATCTAGTGGCAAAATTTGGTTGAAATGATTGGCTGTAGCTAGCGTAGAGCGAGATTTCCTGAATTGGTTGGTATACCATACCAACACGGGGAGTAAAAGCTTCATCGTATTGGTTGGATGTAGTATTACTTAGATTATTTTTGCTCTCTTGGTCTACAATATCAAACCGTCCACCAACTACCAATTTCAAATTGTTCGTCAGCGCCATCTGATCTTGCAAAAAGATACCTAACAAATTTGTACTATTGTTGTTATCACGCACTACATTTGTCAGTTCTGAAAGATTGGGTCTTGGTATTTGGTTGTAAACAGGGTTAAAAATATTGATGCTTGGGGTCAAACCTGCTGGTAATCGTTTTTGTGTTCCTTCAAAAGTAGTTCTAGACAAATCAACGCCAAATAGAAGAGTATGTTCTACAAAACCAGTTTTGAACTTACCAGTTAAATCGGTTTGCATCCCATATCTTTTGGCAATATCATCATTAGATCTGAAATTTCTTTGTAATTCTCCCGTTTCCTCATCCAGGATAACTGGCTCGGCACGGTAGTCAAAAGTATCAGTTGACAGGAATCGAAATGCGTTACGGAGTTTCCAATTTTCGTTGAAACGATGCTCTAACTGATAGTTAGCATTAACTTCTTCTAGCCTAATAACATCATCTGGTTCACCCAAAAGACGGTGATAGGGGATATCAGCAACTCCATTACCAATAGCTATCAAACCACGGTCAAAAGGTCGTTCATCGTTCAAGTAACTAAATCCCAGAGTTAAATCTGTTTGCTTGCCGATTTGCCAGCTAACTACAGGTGTAATAAAGGTGCGCTGAATACGTTGATCAAAATCGCGGAAAGAACCTGAGTTTTGGTAAACCGTATTCAGTCGATAGCGTAAAGTTTTGTCAGGATTTAAAGGATCTGATATATCTAATGCACCTCGATAGAACGAGTAGTTTCCTATTTCCACCTCAGCTGAATAAAACGGCTCAAACAAAGGTTTTTTAGTAACCAGATTAATCACTCCTCCTGGTTCGAGATTGCCGTACAAAACTGAAGCTGGGCCCTTGAGGACTTCTACTCGCTCCAAATTGGCAGTTTCGTTGAACCCACCAACATTTGTAATACCAAAACCATCTTGTAAAATGTTTCTAAAAAAACCAGAGAAACCGCGAATGTTAAAGCCGTCTCTCGTATTAGCAAAACTTCCATCAGGGACAACTCCACTCACGTTACGAACCGCTTCATCTAATCTGATAACTTTCTGGTCTTGCAACACCTGTTCGGGAACTACCTGAATTGATTGGGGGATGTCACGTAGCGGTGTATTAGTTCTGGTGGCAGTTGTAGCATCAATTACGGTGTATGTGTCTTGCTCACCCGTTACTACCAATTCAATCGGTTCATCCTGCTGCGCTGATGGCTCTTCTAACCCCTCCCCTTCCCCTCCCCTTGGTAAGGGGAGGGGTGCCGTAGGTGGGGTGGGGTTTTGCATTGCAGTTGCCGCAGGTATAAAACCTAAAATCAAACCTTCATCAGTGTCAAACAACTCAACTGTTGGCAACCCTGTTTTACCCGTGACTGTCACCCTGATAGTATTGGCATCAAAGTTTGTAACCTTTATCTCAGTAATTCCCTCAACTGGGTTTTGGGAACTGAATGTGAAAGCATTACCACTGAGTAAACGTAGTTGAGCATTAGGAATATCTGCAATAAAGTTATTTTCGGCACTGCGATTTGTGATTTGCAACTGTTCTCCTTGAGAAGTTTGTAAAATTACCTCCACACCTTTGTCAGTGGGATTCACCTTGACTCCCGTCACCTGAATTTGTAATTGAGCATTGGGAACTGAAGATTGGGAAATGTTTTGTATGGGAGTAGGCGTTTGTCCCTCTTGTGCTCTTGCTGTGTGAATCATCAACCCCCAAACAATACCCGTCGTCAAAACCAGTCTTTGCAGTCGATGCGACATAACTCCACGTACCAAAGTGGCAAAAATGATAAAAATTCCTATACAAAATAGTCTGTAACCTACAAAACTTCTTTGCACAGATGAAATAAATAGCACCTCTACTAGCAGTTATGAGAAGCAACAAACTATTGACAGTTAAGAATCTTTATTAAAAAGCTTATAGAAATCTCTTTGGCTATGGAACTAGACAAGGTTATTCAAACGGAATTTTTTGTCACGTAAACGGAATTTTTTACTATTGCCCACAATCGCTAGGACTGATCCCAAATTTTCGTTTAAATGCAGTAGCAAAACTTTTGCTGTTAGTGTATCCTATTGCTTTTGCAACTTCAGTGACATTCATCCTGTCTTCCTGTAATAACAGCCGCGCTTGTTCCATCCGTAAGTCATAGAGATAGCCAAATACTGTTGTGCCAAAGACTAACTTAAATCCCTGTTTTAGCGTACAGTCATTCAAACCGACTAGCCGTGCTAATTCCATCAAAGAAGGGGGATTATTCAAATTTTTGTGTAAAATTTCCTTAGCGTACTGAATACACTCAACTTTATCGGGTTTTAACGATAAATCTTCTTTGCTACTGTCTTGTAATTCTAGTTCTTGCTCTAATAGCAACGCCATCAACTCTAAAGCTTTCCCTTCAAAATACATTCTTTTTACAGCACCTTGATATGGACAATTTAAAATTTGGTGCAGTACAGCTTGCATTGCTGGAGTTTTTGTGCCAGTTCGGGTATAGCACTCATAAATGGGCTTTTTAATCAAGTGGTGTAATTTTTGTGATATTTCTCCTGACTCATCCCCTGCTAATACACGAAATATATTTGGGTTTATATGTACATTAATCTCCAAAAATCTTTGCTCATTTGACTGTTGACAGCTTCCTTGTGGATATGTACCACTACCACAAAGGCTATATTGCCCAGGCATCAAACTAGTCTCTTCACTGCTCCAACTTCCTGAGAACAAAAAGCTATATTGTACTGGATGGGGGCGATCTGGTAGTTGCATGATGAGGTTATCTCGTAACTGATAGCTAGATATCTCTAACTCCAAACCCTGTTGCAATTTAATTGCACGAAGATACCCTTCACCAAGTTCTTGAGGATACTTCCAAATCACATCAAACTTATCTGCTGGGTCAAAATTTTGTCTAGTCTCATCAACTTCCCTAAACAGTTCCCAGAATGCTTGATACGAGATGCTGATAGTCATTATGTATATGTACTTGACTTTACAGTTGTTTATATACAATCAGCATACATTATCTTGAAGCTTAAAGATAATATTTCTCATTTATCAGAAACAACTATCTTTAGAGGGCGCTCGAATACAACTAACTGCTAACTCCTGAAAATACACATTTATTTGCTGGAAAAGGCTGGAATGCTCCCCGCACCTCTAGTTCTTCGACTATTACTTCTGCATTTGGAGAACGCATAAGCGATCGCAAAAGTTGCAAACGAGTCCCACTATGAATTTCTGTATCTAATTCTTCAAAAATCTTGACTTTCTGTGCTGGGGAGAGATATCCTTTCACTTTTTCAATTGCTGCAACCACACTTTGAGGCCCCACTTGCACCATCTGTAAAAATAATGCTAGCGTTTCAATCATCGTTTGTTGGCTGGATTTAGTCACAGCTACCCGATCAAACAAAGTCACGCCCGTACTGTGATGGCGACTCTCGTCTTGCAGAAACCCCCACAACACCGCACTTAAATCTGAACTGTGACAGTCTTTGGCAAGACTGCGGTAATGGCTTAAACCCCATCCTTCTAGTACAACTTGCAGTATAAACAACAGCACTGATTTATCAGGGTTTTCAACTAAATCACCAAGCAAGCGCAAGAATGGATCATCCGTTCCTACAAGTTCTGAAGTATCTATAAATTGACTAATCTGCGCCAGATGGGTAACTTCATCACCACTGAAAAGAGCGTACAGCATTCGCTCCTCAGTAGTTTCTGCCAGCGTTACCATTTTTGCCATGTATCCCACACCAGCTTGTTCAATAAAGTAAGCTTCTTCTAGCAGTCCCAAATTACAAAGCTGTAGAATTTCTATCTGTTCCTCTACACAGGCTTCTCTAAAAATTTTGACTCTATTTAAACCAAAATGTTTAGCATCCCAATAAGAGGACAAAGGGACAAGGGGACAACCAGACAAGGAGAAAAACTTTCCACTCTGCCTTGTTGCTCCCCTGCTCCCCTGCTCCCCTGCTCCCACTCTTATTACCTTCCCTAATCTACTTTCGAGTGCTGAAGATAGCACGCGATGCAACTTGTCTTGTGTATGTGCATGGGGTAAATCAAATCCGGCAATTTTATGATTAGTCATTGGTTATTAGTCAATTAGTCATTGGTTAGTGGTTAGTGGTTAGTGGTTGGCTCTCCCCAGCCTCAAGAACTCCCCCAGCTCCCCCAGCTTCCCCATCTCCCACTCTCTTTGTCTCCTTGTCCCCGTGTCCTCTTCCCCGTTCCCTGCTCCCTACTCAATCATTCATCTCCCTTACTTTTCCTTGTCTCCAAGTCTCCCCATCACCCCATCTCGCCATTACTAGCTGCCAGTTTCCCCAAGCAAGGGCTTTCTGTTTCTCAACGTGTTGGATAAACTGAAGAATGGATAAGTCTGCCTTAATAGGGGTTTTTAAGTCAAACTTAATTGTTTGGAAAATTCTGGTGTCACCCTTGGCGAAGTAGTTGCCTACTAAATTAGTTAGCCAAAGCACAATTCGATTCAACAACCAACCGTGAATACCCTGGCGCTTCTTGGTAATTAGTATAGTTTGACCTTCAGTTTTTCCCCCTTCTAAAAGGCGCAGGGCAAACATGATGTGGAAATGCAAAAAATCGGGGCCTACAGTTACCGTACCAGTGCTGCCATACCAATAGCACATACTATAGGTAACAGCATTTTTGTAGAAAGGACGAATTAGCTTTAAGAATAAAGAATTATCACCTCCGCGTGTGGTGTTGTTAAAAATAACGGCGTTTTCGTTCACCTCATGTTTCTCAAAAACTATATCTACTGGGAAGTTATGAACTGTATTGAAGTGATGGGCATCAATAGCGTTAATCATCACGACGTTGGGGTGACAGTTTTTAACAAAACGCGCACTAAAGGCGGTATCGCATTCTGCGTCTGCCAATTCTGGAACAAAGGGCAGGGGTTGTTGTGGAGTTTTGCCAGTCCAAATCCAAATCATTCCATACTTTTCGGCAGTAGGCCAAGTTTTTAGCTTGATGGGAAGTGTTTCTCCCAAACAAGGGACATCAACACAACTGCCATCAGCATCAAATTTCCAGTTGTGGAAAAAGCAACGGAGTCCATTATCCTCGACTTTGCCTTCAGCCAGGTGAGCGCCCATATGTGGACAGTAGGCATCAAAAGTAACTACTTTGCCGTCTTTGCCACGGTAAATAGCTAATTCTCTGCCTAAAAGAGTCAGAGGTTTTACCTGGTTCACACGCAGCTTGTGGGAAGGAATAGCCCAGTACCATCCCTCGATAAAACGCTCTGGATTATTAAAATTTTTGGTTTGGCGATTCGAGTTAACAGGCTGCGAGTTAACGTTCATTTTAATAGTTTTACTAGGGCGGAATCGGCTGATTATATAATTCTCAATTACAAAAAAGTGTTCCGTTAAATAATGATTAGGAAACTATAGAAGCTAATCTGGGTTTATCTTTACATATTTCTGTTGCTGAATAAGCTGCAAACCACATTCGTCTACCGGCACGGGTAAGGTTCTGTTCACTAATTTCTGTTAGACAAACCAACTCATCTCCTTGAAGATGATTGGGGTTACGCATCTGGAAGAACTGGATGTGGGGATCTTGCAGTCTTTCTGGGGGAATGCCTTGCAGTGACTCACGCAGAATTTGCGGATGGGGAAAGCGAACTACTCCAGCTTGTTGATCGTAGTACCTACCGAAGCGATCGCACGCCAAAAACTCTAGCAAGCGTGAAGTATATTCCGGTGTTGGTGTATCGTATCTAGGGTAAAATTCCTGCCAAAAAATCGGCAAAAAACGATAGGTACGATAGCCACTCGATATCAGCAGCCAGTAGAGTTTTCCTTGACAATAGTCACAACGAAGCTGGTTGACTGAGGTGATCCAAGCACGAGACAGTATTGAACTTGACCAGGCACTAGGATCTATAATCGTATCTCCGGAGTAAACAACGCTGAGACTTTCACCCTCAAATTTAGTTTCATAGATTAAAAGCGTAGAAAAACCTTGCATTTTTTCTACTTTTTCATCTTTGAAAAGAATAACCCAGTTTTTATTTGTTAAATCTGCATCAAAAATATTTCGCTTCACACCCCTAAAGTGAGTGCTAAGAAGCAAGTACATATCCTCCGTATCTTCTTTGGATAAATCTTTAGTGCTAATTAAGTAGCTCTTCATCACTTTTTTCTAACAAATTATGCCGTTCCATTATATGAACTGTAATATTTGTTTTGATAGAGCTATAAAGTTTTGTGTCAGAAAAATAACTGTCTTAGGGACTAGGAATGCTTGAAGAGGAGGGTGGAGAGGTGGGGAAAATATTTCTGCGTTTCCTCTTCTTCCCAATCCCCAGTACCTAGTACCCAATCACTAATCTTACTGATAGCGATGGAGTTTATAAGTGGACACCATGCATCCATTTAAGGAAACTTACTCTATTCACATTACTAACCTAAAAAACCGGAAGATTTCTGGAAAGATACAATTATAATCGGCGGTTTGATCAGAAATTTTTTTGATACAACAAAACTGTTAGAAGTGTATCTGAAAAAGGAGTTTTATCATGCATCAATAAATATCACTTTAATATTAGAAAAACTATGCGATCAAGAATTTGGGTTTCTGGCTTTTTCCTAGCTTTTTCCTGGTTAATATCTCCAGCGATCGCTGGTGTAACAGTCGATATTCCTGAGAAATGGGCGAGCAACACCACACCATCCTCTCCTGCTAGCACTACAAAACCGATTACTGTCACCAAAGCTGAGTTTGGGGTTCTCAGGCAAGAAAAGAGTGGAAAAGTTACATTGATCCCAACAAAGAAAATACCACTCCAAGAAGGAGTTAAATATGGTTGGCGTCTTCACCTCAAAGACTACAAAGGCGAAGTAACATGGCGAGAAGTACTGCAATTACCAGAACCCCCCCAAACCTGGGGTACAACCAGCACTGAAAACTTTTCATTATCAGCAGATGGCACCGCAGCACAGACAAAACGCAAAGATTCCGCGAAAGATGGTGTGATTAAAAATTCTTGGACGATCGCTTCTGGTGATCCATTAGGTAAACATACTATAGAGGTTTATATTGGCGATCGCAACGTTGCTACTTTTGAATTTGAAGTAGTTCCACCAAAGCGAGAGAAACCAGCTACCAATAGTTGATAAGCTTTGAAAAGTTATGTCGTCATTTGATTTTGAATTTTGGATTAGCTCCACAGATCAACTTGGGGGCTTGTACCTTCAAAAAAGTATCAGTCAGATTGAGGGATTTTTTGTTGGCCTCATTAACTTTTGTAAAACAAGATAGTTAGCTTGATTTTGAGAGAATTATGAAAACAAGCAAAGGTAATTTCCGAAAAACTTTGTTGAGTATTTTTGGTGTGGGTAGTCTTTTTGCTTTATCTGCTTGCAGTCAACCGACGGCAGATAATACAACTACTCCTTCGATTAGCTCACCCATCGCTGGAGCTTCTCCAGCTAACACTACACCCATAAAGGAAACTCCTGCTGGTACAACTGCAAACCAAACTTTTGCAGAACTTGCACAGTCACCAGCCAGCCAAGGATCTTTTAAGACTTTAACAAAAGCAGTAGCAGCAGCTGGCTTAACCGAGCAATTGTCTGCAAAAGGCCCTTATACTGTATTTGCACCTACTGATGCTGCTTTTAACGCTCTACCAAAAGGTACTGTAGAAAATCTTCTCAAACCAGAAAATAAGCAACAGTTAGTCAGGCTTCTTACTTACCATGTTGTACCAGGGCAAGTCACCTCCAGTCAATTTACATCTGGAGACGTAAAAACAGTTGAGGGTTCTCCTGTCAAAGTCAAAGTAAACAGTACTAATAACGCAATCACTGTAAACGATGCCAGAGTAACTCAGGCAGACATTCTAGCTAAAAATGGTGTTATTCACATCGTTGACAAAGTAATTCTGCCTCCGAAATCATAAGTAAGTCTCGACTCTCATCAAGCCGCACCATTGGATGAAGAGAGCCACCGGCTCTATTTTCGTTACCAGGTTGAACCTGGTAACGAGGGTTTCGAGGCTTTGCTTGGTGGCTGTTGAGACTGCTGCAAGATATGAATTTACTAAGTTTGTATAGGTAGGTGATTCTTAATGACTGTAATATATTCAATTTAATGTAAAAATAAATTATAAAATTCCAACTGTTTACATTCCATAGCTAAAGATTTATGTTGATTGTACTGTACTCAATTGAAATTTACTCAATCTTTTAATCTGAGGTTTTATTCTTTTATATCCCCTATTGTTAGAGAATCGGGGGATATATATTTTGTTTATGTCAAAAGCAGAAAAAACTCTCCAAGGGCTAGACTCGAAGAGTTCAATAATGGGTAAATGTTAAGGGAAATCAGTAAGTGAACCAACCAGAGAAGACTACAATAACTCTCATGTCACTCAGCTACTAAATACAATTATCTTCAATATTACGAAAATTGAGCATCAATATTAATAATGGAATCATGTTGATTCATAGTCTCTTACAGTAAGAGAATATAGACAGAATTTGAAGCTAGAGTGAACAAGAGCTTTCGCGCAAGCGTAAAGATATTAATAATATCTAGTTATGTAGTAATCCTAAATGATTCATGAACAAAAATATTCAATGGCTAATAGCTAATAGCCTTTTGACTATTAACTATTGATGGTCAATAAACTAGTATCAATATCTTGTAATTTTGCACAACCACTTAATGCCATTGCCACATCTAGTTCATCGCGTAAAATTTCAATAACATCAGCTACACCCGCCTCTCCTGCCAAAGCTAATCCCCACAAGACTGGACGACCTATTAGTACAGCTTTCGCTCCCAATGCGATCGCTTTCATGACATCAGTACCTCTACGGATACCACCGTCTAAAAGCACTTCAGCACGTCCATCTACAGCCGCTACCACTTCAGCCAACGCATCCAAAGAAGCGATCGCTCCGTCTAATTGACGCCCACCGTGATTGGAAACTATTATCGCCTTGGCACCGCACTCAACAGCACGGGCAGCATCATCACCCCGTAAAATTCCTTTAATTACCAATGGCAGGGGGCATAAAGATTGCAACCATTCCAAATCGCGCCAAGTTACCGCTGCATCTAACTGCCGAGCAAAATAAGTAAATAATCCAGATTCTCCCTGCTCAATAGGAATATTGAGTTCCGATAGATTAGTAAGGTTACCAAGTTGCAAACCTGGTGGTAAAGTAAATTGGTTGCGTGTATCTCGTTCCCGACGTCCGAGTACAGGTGCATCCACAGTTACACATAGAGCATTGTAACCTGCCGCATAAGCACGCTCTACCAAAGCACGAGTCAGTTCGCGATCGCGATGAATATATAATTGAAACCACAAGGGTGCTGTAGGATTTAGCGGGTGATAAGCATCTGCCACATCTTCCATACTTTGAGTTGACAGCGTACTCAACACCATGCCTACACCTGCCTTTGATGCAGTAGTTGCTGTTGCTAATTCTCCCTCTCGATGGGCAAGGCACTGAAATGCCATCGGAGCAATCAACAGTGGTATTTGTAGGGGTTGATTCAACACTGTGGTTGCCAAAAGGCGATCGCTCACATCTACCATTATACGCGGACGCAGTTTAATTCTGTTAAAAGCAGCTCGGTTATCTCGCAATGTGATTTCATCCCAAGCACCACTTGAGTAGTAATCCCAAGTCATCTGAGATAGACACTTCTTCGCTTGCTTTTCGTACTCAAATAAATTCAGCAGTTTGTTTATCTCTCCCATCTCCCTAGCCTGCCACTGTAACAATTTTAAAGAGAGATGGTGTTATGTAGCGACTGTCGATAATTTTTTTGACATAAGGAAATTTCAATCCAGAACTCTGTTCCTTTCCCTAATTCTGACTCACACCGCAGCACGCCTGCGTGTTTTTCCACAATAATTTTATAGCTAATTGATAAACCTAACCCTGTTCCTTGACCTACAGGTTTAGTAGTAAAAAATGGATCGAACAGCTTGCGCTTTACCTCTGGAGTCATACCTGAACCATTGTCAGCAATTAGCACCACCACTCTGTTATTATTCACAAGCTCGGTACGAATTGTAATTTTGCTAGGGTTATTGCTAATCTCCTGTTGGGAGCGCTTCTGATTGTAACTATCCAAAGCATCAATAGCATTACTAATAATATTCATAAACACCTGATTCAATTGCCCTGGATAGCACTCTACTAAAGGTAAGTTGCCATACTCCTTAATAATTTCAATCGCTGAATGTTCTGATCTAGCTTTGAGACGATTTTGTAAAATCAGTAGAGTACTGTCTATACCTTCGTGAATATCGACTGCTTTCATCTCTGCCTCATCTAGGCGGGAGAAGTTGCGTAAAGACAGGACAATATCCTTAATTCGTTGAGTTCCCATTTTCATAGAACTGAGTATTTTGGGCATATCTTCAACAAGAAACTCTAACTCGATATCCTCAGCCTTCTGCTGAATTTTCTGTTTTGGATTGGGGTACTCTTGTTGGTAAAGGTATAATATTTCTAGCAAGCCCTTAGTATATTCATTTACGTGAGCAATATTACCGTGAATAAAGTTAACGGGATTGTTAATTTCATGTGCTACCCCTGCTACAAGTTGACCAAGGCTAGACATTTTCTCGGTTTGAATCAGTTGAGATTGAGTTTTCTGGAGTTCGTGTAAGGCTTGCTGGAGTTCTGCCTCTGCCTCTTTTCGTTCAGTAATTTCGGTTTCTAAGCTGTCATTAAGTTTACTCAATTCCTGACTGCGCTCAACCAAGACATTGTAGGATTCAGCAAGTTTGTCTGCCATACGGTTAAATTCGTTAGAAACTTGCTCAATTTCATCACCACTTTGAATGTTCAGACGGTATTCTAAATCACCAGCACCAATTGCTGTAGCTCCCGCCTGTAATTTGTGCAAGGATTGGATTACCGGACGCAAGATGAAGAAAAACTTACTAACAAAAATAGCCAGGATAAGAAATACAATCCCATAGGAAAAAAAATGTGAAATTTGCTGAACTTGTTGTAATTCTTGTTTAGCCAAGTGCATTTGCTTGCGGGAATTTTCAATCAACTCATCTAAAAAGAAGTCAATATCTCTATCAAAAGCATTAATGGCGCGAAAATCTTGTTGAGAATCTGCCAAAGATGTTTCTGATTTGACAGTTGCCAAATTTGTCAGTTGTGTTCCCAAGTGAACAAGAAATTCATGACGGCGACGAACGTTCTCTATTTCAGGAGACTGGGGCAATAGTTTTTCCAACTCCTCAAGATCTTCAAACCAATTTTGTTGATGCTTTTGTATGTCTGAGTGTTGACTTTTGAGGAACACATAGTCTTTCAGTGCTTGGACTTCATATGCTACATCTGCCTCTAATTTCCAAGCTAATTCAATAGTACGGCTGGCTTGCTCCAACTTCTTGTGAGCAGAAGTTTCCATTTGGTTACGCCAGATTGTACTCCCACCCAAGACAACAGCAATCAGCCCGACAAAAAAAGCAGAAGCACCTATAAATTTAGTAGAAATATTCATTTTGCCCCCTGAGAATTGAGATGAAGTTGTACCCGCAGTTGCTCAATCGGTGCATAATCTGATGCCACAACCAAGGTGTAACCAGCTGCTTGAGTACCGACGATGTCTTCCATGCCTGCGGGAGTGTTAAGGAATGCTCGTTTTAACTCTTTAATCAGTTCTGGGGGTAATTTTTTGGAAACTAGCATGGGTGAATGAGGAACAGGAGCAGACTCCCAAAGGATTCTGGAGTTTTCGGGAGTCAGCTTGCCAATTTTCTGCCGTTTGATGTAAGAAGGAATGTTAGTAGCAACTGCATCGACAAGCCCATCTTCGAGCATTGCTTCGGTTTTGGCGTGAGTTCCAGGAAAGATAACTTGGGCAAAGTCACGCTCAGGTTTAATCCCTTGCTTTGTCAAGGCTGCAAGTGGCATGAGATAGCCAGATGTAGACGATTTACTGACAAATGCAACTCGCTTACCCTTCAAGTCTTGTAGCGTCTGAATCGGACTATTTTTGTTGACGATAATTGCAGCTCTATACCAAGGTCTTCCTGTATATTTATCAATGGGAGCAACTAAAGGTTCAACCTCTGCACCCCGCTCCAGTGCTTCAAAGTAAGACACGGCTCCTACATAAGCCATATCTATTTTCTCTTCTACCAACCAATCAACTACTTCTTTGTAATCCTTGGCAATTTGGAAATCTACCTGTTGTCTCAGTTCTTTTTCTAGATATTCATCCAACGGTTTAATCATCCGTTGTTGTTCTGCCTGACTTTGAGTTGGTAACACTCCTATTTTGAGTTTTTGCTTGTTGTCTTTACTATCTAAACTTTCTTGCTCGCTTGTAGCTGTGTTAGATTCTGGAACAGTACAGCTCGGAGCTAAGAAAGCAAACATGACAGCTAATACAAGAAATATTTTATTAGAAACTTTTGGTAATGATAAATGCATTTTTCAAATACTATTAGATTTCAGTAATTTAATATCTCGTTCTCTCTTGATGGAGGATTAATGTTATGTTTCCCAAACTAACTACACAATTCACAATTTTGATATTTTGTAATGATTGAGGAAATCTTTTAAACTTTTATGTCCACTGTAATCTGCATTCCTCGATAGAAATGCAGGTGGTAAGGCCACAGTTACACATAGAGAAGTTATAGTGTCAGTAATAAAGTCTTATGCACAAAAGATTATTATTGCTTAGTAACTCAACTAACCTTGGTGAAGATTATCTTTTGTATGCCCGCCAAGAAATTCAGAAATTTTTAGGAGCATCTGTTAAAAAAGTTTTGTTTATACCCTTTGCAGGTGTGACTTTAACTTTTGATGCATATACCGAAAAAGTTGGCAAAGTCTTTAAAGATATAGGTTATGAGATTGAAGCTATTCATCTAGCTGATAATGATTATCAAGTAATTAAACAAGCAGAAGCTATAGTTATTGGTGGTGGTAATACTTTTCACCTAGCTCACTGGCTACACAAAACCCAAGTTATCGAAATAATCAAAGAAATAATAAATAATGGAATACCTTATATTGGCTGGAGTGCAGGCTCAAATATCGCTTGTCCGACAATCAAAACCACCAACGATATGCCAATCATTGAGCCGATAAGTTTTAACGGATTAAATATAGTTCCTTTTCAGATCAATCCTCACTATACGGATGCAGTTATTCCCAATCACAACGGAGAAACAAGGGAAGCGAGAATAAGAGAATTTTTAGTTGTCAATCCTGATATTTATGTTGTGGGTTTAAAAGAAGGAACTATGTTAAAAGTTGAAAGTTCATCAATGAAATTAGTTG
The DNA here is from genome assembly GCF_030381805.1 of Chlorogloeopsis sp. ULAP01. Taxonomy (NCBI): domain Bacteria; kingdom Bacillati; phylum Cyanobacteriota; class Cyanophyceae; order Nostocales; family Chlorogloeopsidaceae; genus Chlorogloeopsis; species Chlorogloeopsis sp. ULAP01. Next base: position 352,693 of record NZ_JAUDRH010000007.1, on the reverse strand, counting down.
GCAATAAAACAATGCGTTTATTCAAGTTTGGAGAACCAATTGTTGAATATGATGTTAATTCCAATCTTGATTTTCTTTTAGACTCTCAACTTGCACCTCGCCCCTAAATCGCCAGGAACTTAAGTTCCTGGCTTAGAGCTACTGTCAGTTAAAACTGACTGAAAATATTATCTAGTCTGATTAATCAGACTTTAGCTTTTAGCCAAGAAATTTATTTCTTGGCTAGCAAGAGCGTAGATGCAAGATATAAAATAATAAATCGAGATAAATGGTGCGTTGCGCTTCGCTATAACGCACCCTACTGGCCTGTCTAGGCTAAAATAGTGCATTAAACCTCTTGCACTCATTCTATTTTCAAATAATTCGACCACGGATGCACACAGATGGACACAGATTTTATCCGTGTTTATCGGTGTCCATCCGTGGTTGTAATTAACCGAGATTGCGATCGCTGCAAGAAGTCCATAATATAGGTAGTCAACTTCTGTTCAGACAGCGCTACTACAAATTCTTAAAAATTGGGGTTCTGATTCTATTTATCTCTTAATTCTTCTAGCATTTGAAATATAGCTTTTAGTTGCGGTGCTGCAAATTTCTGATTAGCTGATGCAAAAAATTCAAATAAATTAGCTAATCCTTGATGTTCGTAGACGCTTGCTTGTAAAATCATCTCTAGTCGGTCAATTTGCCGAATAAATTGTGCTTCAATAGTCTCTCCCTGCTCGTATTCTTCCCATAAAGCAATCCATTCTAATCCTTTGTTAAGTTTACCTAATACTTGCAATATCGACTGTTTTTCTAGTTGATATTTTTGAGCTAATTCAATTCCATCATGTGGTGTAAAATCACCAGCATAGATTTCTCCCAAATCATGGATTAAAGCGATACGAATTACTTTTGTTTTATCTAATTCCAATGAGTACTCCTCAGCTAAAAATAAAGCTAACAAAGCAACACTAAATGAGTGTTCGGCAACACTCTCACAATACTTTGGTTCTATACCGTGTCTGAGCCAACCCTGACGATAAAGTTGTTTGAGGTGATTAAACTCAAAATAAGCTTCGATAATAGGCAGAGTTTTCTTGCCTTCTAAAAGAGCAATAGGTAAAGGAGCTTTTGTATGCATTATTCCTATTCTTCTTAATTAAATCTCGCAGCTAAATCACTCATTAACTGAGCGGTGTTTTCTGCCAACCAATTTTCTAGCACCAGCATTCTCGCTACTCCATCTAATACACTTTGGTAAGTCACTTTTCTCTCAAGTAACCACCCTGTCCAATAAACGATACAACTTGCCTGCTGCAAGCGCCAAACTAATGTTAGTGCTTCTACTTCCAATTGTGAAAGAGAAATATATTCGGCATAGCCAGTACTAAAAGCTTTGATAAATTCCCAACGAGGTGCCTCCTGCCCAGGCGATCGCGTAAAGTGATCGACTGCCGCAATATAGTCTATTAACCGTAAGTCTGAAGTAGCAAACTCGAAGTCCAAAATCCCAACTACACGGTTGTTTGCTAGCAAAACATTGGGAGACAGAAAATCTGCATGAGTTGTCTGAACTGGAAGCATTTTGTATAGGCTAGGTGCAGCCTCCAGAACTTCAGTTAAAATTTTGATAACTCGTTGTTGCTGTGTTAGTGGTAATTCAAGTAACCGTGGTACTTCAAATGGATCTGGCACTAATGGATGAATGTGATATAGATCCCCCCACGCAGGTAACTGAGCCATCTGCCCCTCTATATCAAACCCAGCCAAGACATGATGCAGTTCTCCCAACGCCTTACCAACAGCGTAGGTGTGAGTAAGATTGGTGCGATCGCTCTTATTTCCTAAAATCAATGGCAGCAGAGCAACTCGCAACGAGCAGTCATCTCGATTAACCACAAGCAGTGTTTCACCCGATGCGGTTGGGATTGGAGCCGGAACAGCAAACGACAAATTCAATTTTTTCAGATGGGTTAGTAACAAGTGTTCGTACTGAATTTGAGCAGTGGTTGTGGAATCGTTATACAACTTGAAGACAAAATTGCCTGCCTGCGTCTTCACAAAATAAGTTGTGTTAACTGTACCTTCATTTGTTGGTTGCACTATCACACCATCAACAAATAACCATGCATCAAGTAGTGCGATCGCATCTTGCTTCGACAACCGCGAGTTTTGAGAATTTTCCATTACTAGGTAACACAGGTTGAATATTTCCGGGCTAATTCTTGTGCAAGATTCTCATCAGCAGAGTTCATAAAAAATTTTTCTTATTCCTTCTGTCATTTTCCAGTTGAGATACATAATTTACTCTTTGGCAGTTGTATCTATATTTAACAAGCTGTTCAGAGCAAGACAATGCGAATCTACTGGAAGCCAATTATTATTGAAGTACTATTAGAAGTTCTGCTGGAACTCGCTCCTGGCAGCTTGGGAGTTTTGGCAACTTTCACCGAGTATTTAGTTGAATCTACTTGGGAAACTAGTAAGGCTTCTATTCAACTAGTTTTGGATCAGATCAATTACCAAGTTGATTGGAAATTACCTTATATTTCCCAAGTAGTTGCATCTCCAGCTATTTCTTAATCAAAGCTCCCCATGACTCACTCTTCAAGCTGATTTTTAAATCTTTCGCATATTTTTGCTCATTGGATCAAATCCCCAAGAAAATTTGGTGCTGTCGTCGTAGCAAGCTCCTGTTAAATTCGCTTCAAATAGCTTAGTATAATGTAACCTTGCTCCGCGCAGATTCGCGTCTACTAACTTTGCACCACTGAGGTTAGTTCTAGTTAAATTTGCTTTCGCCAGGTTAGCTCCACTCAAATTTGCTCCCCATAGTTTAGCTTTAGCTAGGTTAGCACCACTCAAATCTGCTGCATACAAATTGATGCCAACTAAATTTGCTCCAATTAACTTGGCATTAGCTAAATTGACTGCGGTGAAATCTCTTTCTCCTGCGGCATAACGCCGAATTAATTCATTGGCATCCATAATTCTTCTACCTTCATCAGCAAATTAGAAGCAATTTCCTCCCATTCTCGATCTAGCCCGGCGTAAAATTCTGGTTTGCCACAGCGTCTTTACCAATAGCGGGCATTACTCAAATCTCCTTCTTTTCTGTGCAGATAGGCATGAACCCAAGCACTATCAGCATCATTAGCATTTTGGACTATTTCATGAGCTTTGTCCCAGTTACCTTTGTAGTCATACCACAGAGCTTGCAGTGGTTTGGGCAGCGATTGAGGGGGTTTTTGCTGTTTTTCGATTAATTGTTGAAATTCTTTTGCTATCATCATCTTTCCCTAATGAATAAGCTCAAAATTGTATAACTTGTATTGTTAATTTTCATCAAACCCTGGGTGCAGGTTTTGCAACCCACTTTTAAGACACAAGTTATATATGCGAAGCCAATAGAGCTTCTATTCATCACTTTATCAACGACTACAGATGATTAGATGCAAAAGTAAGACAATATAATTTTTGATACTCTAATCCGGCAGGCGATCGCTCAAATTTTCCTGCGTTTCTTTGTTAACCATAATAAATAATAAACCAATAGGAAAAGGAAGACAAGGAGGATGAACATAGCAGTATATGTCCTCTTTCCTTGCCTTCCCACAGAGCATGAGAAAAATAAAGGGTGATATTATCAGGAAAAAGTCTGATTTCCTTACTCACACGCCATATGTAATGCACCCATAATTGAAGTGTGCAATTGAGTATCAGCAATTGCATTTGACTTTTCAATAGCATATTGCCAGCTTATATTTTCTTTATAGGGCTTATTTATCTTGAGTTGTCCTAAATCATGGATGACTTGCTGCCGCTCTACACCAATTTTTTTGAGAAAACTATTTGTAGTCTGTCCGTTTGACATAGCTGTAACAACTGCACAGACTTCCTCACGACTGGGCGAAGTCATCTGCTGTGCATCTACAAGTAATAATGCAACTAGGGGAGTGACAATTGTAATTGCAGACATCATAAAATCATTGGAGTTCATCACACCACAGCTCCAATCTCAAGTTTGAATTGTTAAGTCATGATCTGAGGTTGGCACTTTTGTACCAGGATTCTCATACAATCCGTCCTCATTAACGAAAATCGCCGATAAAACCAGCGCAATTGTTCATGTGCAGATTCTCAAAATTAATTTTTCAGTCAGCCAATCTGGATCAATCATTCAGATTAGAAAGTACTTTGTCCTTTAAATGATTAAGACTAGATCAAAGAAATAAGAAATTTATAAAAGTTGCTTGGAATTACCATAATCCTTGAATAACATTATTATCATCAGATTCAGAAGAGTTCTCCCCAGGATTTTGCATAGATAAGTAGGCAGTTTCCACCCAACCTTCTCCACCCAGTTCACCAATGATTTTTGCCCAGTCACCTTTTTGCTCGACAATTTCCACGCGATCGCCCTCTCTGAGAATAAAAATTGAACGATATTCTGTACCTGGGCCAGTGCGTATATTTAGGTGACGTGAGGTTACAACACCAGTCTCGCCAGCCATAATAGCAGACCATGAACCTACACCAAATATAAATCCTGCAATACAGGCAGTAACTAAATTTTTGAGTTGCATATTCTTCAATTACCCAACAAACTTGAATCCTAAAGTTTGAAACATTCCGAAAGATTATTGATAACTTTTATATTCTTCTTAGGAAAATTCGCTCTTAAATTTGATTTAAATAGATTTAGTAGTACTTCCATCCCATTATTTTAGATAGCAGTCATGCTAGTGTATTGTTGTTTCAAATCTAGCAATAATAAATAAGAAATTTATAATTATTTTCTAACAAATTTATAAATCAAAAGTAAAAAATATATGTAGACGACAAGAATGTCAGTGATAATGATAACTTCCATCCTTGTCTCAAGTCTCACCTGCATATCATAGCTATATCTTCACCTCTTGAGAAAAAATAAAAAAGTTATAAGCTCAATGTAAAACTAACTATAATTTATATAACAGCAGCATAATCTTGATTCGGTCAATATGATAGAAAGCATGAAAATGCAACAGCTAAAAGCTTATAAAAGTTACTTTAGCTGACTATATAAAAATGAAACTCTCCTACTATTTTTATGAAGCTTCAATGTTTTATTGTTTAAGAATGAGAAAAGAACATCTGAGTTCTCAATTGACTACAATGCACTAATCACTATTAGATACTAAAGTTGCTATCAAGATTTGACTTTCTGCTAAATGTATAAAATATTAGCATCTTAGCCCAATGCTTATACGAATATTTCCATCTTAGCTTCTAAGGTTGTATTCACTGGTGTAGAAGGTTTTTTTTTACGTTTTAAGTTCATCTGCTGTAGTATACGTCCCATAGTGGAACGACTGACTTTTACTTGTATTTTTTGATATAGAAGTTCGCACAACTCATCTAAAGTAGCATCCTTGTTTTCAGTTACTAATTGTCTTAGTTCCTCTATCTGTGTTGAAGTCAACAGTCTTGGTTTGCCTCCACCATGCGGTTTTTTAGCTACCGTTCCTTCTTTTCGATAGCGTCTAAGCAGCGATTGCACGAAGCTTTTGCTAACACCAAAGCGTTTAGCCAACTGACGTTGTGAAATCTTCTCTTTTTTGTAGATTTCAAGAATTTTTTGCCGTAAATCTAATGAGTAAGCTTTCATTTTTAGACTTGGAACAAATAGTCTTACGCTATATTGAAAATCTTGTCATTTGCCAAACTTCAAGCTTATAGTTATGTGATATCTAACCTAACCATCTGTCTAAAAACAGTAGTTAATCAGGTTAAAATGTACAATAACTAGTAAAAAAAGCGATTCAGGCTATTTTGCCAATCAAAACACTACATTAGACAGAAAGTAGTGCAAATAAGTAAGAAGTTTATAAGAAGAAAATATTTAAACTATTGCATTGGACTTAATCAATTAGGAAGCATTAACCTAATCAATTTTTACTAATTTTGTGTTCGGTAGCTAATTTTGTGTTAAATATTGATAAGGATTTGATTGATACTTGAAGAAAGTAACCTCTAGCTTAAAAATTTCCTCTGCTACGTTCAATAAAAACAAACTGTGTAAGCTTTTGTATGTTGCAATATGAAGTGGTTAAAGTCTGTAAGTACAGATTTCGCCTATTTACCATAGTGTGAACTTTTTCTGGCTTCACGCAAAGACCGCAAAAAATTGAGGCTTATCGGTGAAAAACCATGTATGCCTCAATCGAGGATTCCTGTTTTTCAATACTTGGTAATACTTTCTCTTGTTTGACACTAACAATCTGAACAATTCTCGCAAAAATGTCAATGATGATAATTGGCTAAAAATTTATATGTAAAATTTAGTCAACTAACAAATGTAACAGTATGACAACTGCCAAAACTATTGTCTTATGTCTTGCTGAGTTTTTCGTCTTGAAAATATTATTCACCTCATAACAGCAATAGTTAATTACGCAGAATTAGGGTAGAGCATTAGGAAGACAAAAATGAAGAGAGTGAGAGTATTAAATATCGAAATTAGCAATCTAACATTACAGGAAGTATTGCAAAGTCTAAAATCTGGTATTGTGTTTACACCTAATGTAGACCATTTAATTAGGTTGCAACATGATTGTGAGTTTTTTAATGTTTATAACATTGCTGACTATAAATTATGTGATAGTAAGATTCTAATTTATGCATCTCGTTTTTTAGGTAAATCAATACAAGAGCGAATCGCAGGTTCCGATTTTTTTCCTGCCTTTTGTAATTATCACAAAGATAATCATCAAATTAAAATCTTTTTATTAGGAGGAGTTAATGGTGTTGCTGCAATAGCTCAAGAGCGAATTAATAGTAAGTTAGAAAGGAATATTGTTGTAGATTCTTACTCTCCATCCTGGGGATTTGAGAACAATGAGCAAGAGTGTCAGAAAATTATTGAATTGATTAATAGCTCTGGTGCAACAGTATTAGCAGTTGGAGTTGGCTCACCAAAACAAGAAAAATGGATTTATAAATACAGAAATCAACTACCAAATGTCAAAATCTTTATGGCAATAGGTACGACTATCAATTTTGAAGCAGGCAAACTTAAAAGAGCTCCAAAATGGATGAGAGAAGTAGGATTAGAGTGGTTATATAGATTAATTTTAGAGCCAAAAAGATTGTGGAAGAGATACTTGGTAGATGATATACCCTTTTTGTGGTTGATTCTCAAACAAAAACTGAATTTATATAAAATGCCATTTGTTCAAAAGCACATTTCTGAATTATATGAAAGCTCATAGAGAATAGATAATTATTACTTTGACTCATTGCTTGATCAAGCATTGAACTAGGGAGAAATAGACACAATTACAGTGGTCAATATGAATTCTAAACAAGAAGCCTCTGCCTTAGTAATCAGTGAGCGTAGTGATAAATTACAGCAGCAAAGATTAGCCAATGTAGATGATTTTGTTGATGCAAATAAGCGGGGATTAGATTTGCGATCGCTCGGTCGAATGTTACAACGCAATATTCTTTTGATTGGTAGCATTGCCAGTTTTGTTGCTGTTATCACTTTGTACTCAATTCTGGTTTCTCCTCGTAGTTACGAAGGTAATTTTCAGATTTTAGTAGAGCCTGTATCTTCAGAAGGTAAACTTACTGATCCTTCGTTCATATCGCGCAATAGAGAAATTACACCTCAGACACAAGTTGAAATAAACTATCCGTCTATACTGCAAATTTTGCAAGGGAATGAATTACTAGAGCGAGTAGCTCAAAATATTAGAGTTAAATATCCCAATGTGAACTATGAATCAATCAGAAAAAATTTAGTAGTTCAACGTATTGGGGAAAATATGCTTGACTCAACTAATATCATAGAAGTAACCTACAAGGATTCTGATCCTGAAAAAGTAGAATTCATTTTGTCAGAAATTGCAAAAGAGTATTTGAATTTTAGTCTTGAGGATAGAAAAGATCGCATTTATGGAGGTGTTAAATTTATTGATGCTCAACTTCCTCAATTGCAACAGCGAGTCAGTTTTTTAGAAGGTAATTTACAAAGACTGCAACAACGATATAATTTGAGTGATCCTGAAAGTCAAGTTGGAGAACTATCTAAACAAGTTCGCGAAATAGAAGCTCAGAAGCTAAGTGCTCAAAAAGATTTGCAAGAAAACAGGCGACTTTATGAAGACTTGCAGAAACAACTGAGGTTAACACCTGATGAAGCACTTGCTACATCCACTCTTAGTCAAGAGCCTCGTTATCAAGAACTACTTGCCCAACTTAAGAAAATAGAAACTCAAATAGCGATTGAGTCGGCAAAATATACCGAAAACAACCCATCTTTAATTACGCTGCAACAACAACAGCAAAATCTATCTCAGCTTTTGAATCAGGAAGCCCAAAATATTCTGGGGCAAAAACTCACAGCTACAGTAAATCCTCAACTATTGAATTTCCAAGATCCCACTCGCTTGGGGCTAATTAAGCAACTGGTTGATACTGCTAATAATGTTCGAGTCTTAGAGAGCCGCCTGAGTGCGATCGCTCAGTCTGAAGATTATCTAGATCGGCAAGTAAAGCAGTACCCAGCTACTATGCGCCAGTATAACGAGCTGAAACGACAGCTAGAAATTGCTACCAAGACACTCAATCAATTTTTGTTACAGCGAGAAACACTTAGAGTTGATGCAGCACAGAAGGAAGTACCCTGGAAAATTGTTTCTCAGCCCAGGATACCGCGTGATGAACAGGGTAATTTAATCGCCAAGAGCGGCAATCTCAGGAGGATAGTAATCGGGCTAGCTGCGGCTACTGTATTAGGATTGGGGGCTGCTTTCCTCAAAGAGAAATATCGTAATGTCTTCCATAGCCCTGAGGAGATTGAAGATGGAATCAACTTGCCGATTTTAGAAGTAATACCAGCAAATCAAACTGCTGTCACTGATCCCAATTCTTTGAAGGTTGTCGGTGCGATCAAAGAGACTCAAGAAGATGCTAAGTTTTTATCAGCTTTCGATTCTCTTTACGCTAGTATTCGTTTTCTGGCTGGTTCTCCTAAAGCTCAATCTATCATCGTAACTTCACCTGCGCCCGGAGATGGAAAATCTACTGTTGCCATGTATCTTGCTCAAGCTGCGGCTGATATGGGTAAGAAAACCTTGCTTGTAGATGCAAATTTTCGTAATCCTAGTCTTCATAAAAAGTTTGGCTTAGACAATATACAAGGACTAAGCAATTTAATTTCTCAGGATGTTTCGTCTCAATCATTTCTCATTCAGGCATCACCCTTACAAAAAAATCTTTTTGTACTTACCTCTGGCAAAATTTTACCATCCTCTACCAGAATGCTTGGCTCTGCTCAGATGCAGCATTTAATGGAGAAATTTCACCAAGCTTTTGATTTAGTTATTTACGATACTAGCCATCTGCTAGGATTTGCTGATGTTCCTTTACTCGCAGAACATGCAGATGGGATATTGATGGTTGTGGGAGTTGGCAAAACCAAACGTCCATTAATTACACAGGCTCTGTTACGATTGCAAATGTTGCAATTACCTGTTTTGGGTATAATTGCCAATCATGCCAACACAAGCATAAGTAGTCTGCCTAGCTCTCATAACCTCCATCCAAAGGCAAATCAGCGGGTACTTCCTGCTTCTGTAAAAAATAAAGCTAAAGATTTCGGATTCGATCGCTCGGAATTATAACTGATTCTCTATTTCTGTAGTGACATACCCATCTTTAAATAAATAAAGGTTCAACAGTTGTGATAGTTCATCACTTGGCAATCCTATTTGTTGAGATTGTCTTATTTGCGATCGCACTGGGACTTTTGGTTCCGGTTTCTGTTTTCTCTATAGAATGTATTGCAGCATTATTTCCTGAGTTTCAAATTCAGTCGTATTACGCGCTGGTACCTCGCCCTAGAGTTGATATTTTAGTTCCAGCTCACAATGAAGCAGCTGGAATCAATACCACTTTGCAATCATTGCTGCCGCAGTTAATAGAACAAGACCGTCTCATAGTCATAGCCGATAATTGTAATGATGACACAGCATCTGTAGCCCACAAAGCTGGTGCAACAGTGATTTCGCGTCAAGATCCTGAGCGTCGGGGGAAAGGCTATGCTTTAGACTACGGTTTGCAATTCATAGCCAACAATCCTCCTGATGTGGTGGTAATGGTAGATGCAGATTGTATCGTTCATTCAGGTGCGATCGCTCGGATTAGTCGTCTAGCACTAGCTACAGTACGCCCTGTTCAAGCTATTTATCTGTTGACACAACCCCCCAATCCTCAACCAAAGGATATAGTTTCAGCACTAGCATTTCTAGTTAAGAACTTAGTTCGCCCCAGGGGATTAGGAAGACTGGATCTACCTTGCTTACTAATGGGTTCGGGCATGGCTTTCCCTTGGGAAATCATTCATCAAATTCCTTTAGCCAGTAGCAATATTGTTGAAGACATTCAACTATCTATGGATCTTGCCATCAGTGGGTATCCTCCTAAATTTTGTATGGATGCTCTTGTGATGGGAACTCTCCCACAACAGCACCAAGCAGCCAAAAGTCAAAGAACACGCTGGGAACATGGTTATTTACAAACTATGCTCAAGCAAGTACCCCGACTTTTAAAAGCTTCTTATGCACAAAAGCGTTTTGATTTATTAGCGATCGCTTTCGATTTGTGTGTTCCACCACTTTCGCTGTTGGTAATGCTCTGGGCAGCAGCCATAACAGTAGCTACCTTAGCAGGAGTATTTGGGGCTTCATGGCTGCCAACTATCTTACTAGCAGTAGAAGGGCTACTGATTTGTATCTCAATTGTTGCAGTTTGGGCTAAGTTTGGTCGTACCAATTTCCCTCTGCGAACGATGCTAACCATTCCACTGTACATTCTGTGGAAGATACCCCTATATTTAGCTTTTCTATTTCAACCTCAGACAGAGTGGATTCGCACCCAACGAGATTCGGCGATCGGGGAGTAGGTAGTAATGTGAATTAGTTCTACATAAATCATGAATGATCACAACCCGAAAAAACTTCTTTCTTGGTTTCCCTATAAAGAGTCAATTGCACAGTTATTAGTGGGTTCAATTCCACTCAAAGTTGGTGTACTCCTGCGCAGAATTCTATACCGTCATATTTTTGCCCAATTTGGTAACTCAGTTACTGTTCAAACCAATGCTGAGTTTATCCATACTTTTGCAATTGCACTTGGAGATAATGTCAAAATTTCTCGCGATGTTCGCTTAGATTGCGGTGCTTCTAACAGTAAAATTACCATTGGTAATGACACCTGGCTAGAGCGTGGTGTTGATATTAAAGCCCTCGGAGGCTCTATAGAAATTGATGAATCTACTTATATTGGCCCTTATATTTGTATAGCAGGGCCTGGACAGATTAAAATTGGTAAAAACTGTCTGATTGCATCACACTCAGCAATATATGCTAACTGCCATAATTTTACCGATCCGACAATTAGAATTCAGTTCCAAGGAATAAGCCATAAAGGCATTGTGATAGAAGATGACTGTTGGATAGGTATTGGAGTCAGAATCCTAGATGGAATCACCATTGGGCAAGGAAGTGTAATTGGAGCAGGAGCAGTCGTAACTAAAGATATTCCTCCTTACTCGATTGCTGTAGGTGTGCCAGCGCGAGTAAAGCACAATCGGAAGGGCAAAACAGTGCCGCCACCCACACATAATCAACAAGATATTTACCTAGAAGCCAATAATTATTTGACTCCGCTAAGTACAAACCTAGTAGCAATTGAGCAATCAGCAAAACTCAATCGTCAATATTCCCCAAACAAAAATGATTCTGCTCTGGCTGAGTTTTTCTTAGAAAAATTGCTGTACATCATACTTGAGTACATTCGTCGGCTGATGTACGTTGATACTGGTACAGTGCTGGTAAAAACTGAAGCTCAGCAAGAATTAGCTATTATCGCCACTACTTGGATTGGAAGAAGAAAAGTCAGAAAATATTCGTATTCCCATCGGTAAGGGTTTCGCCGGGCAGATTGCGGCTAACTGCACTCACATGAATATTGGTGATTTATCTGAGGTAGAAGTTGTAAGCCCAATTCTCCGAAATAAAGGAATTCGATCAATACTTGGTGTGCCGATAATAGTTAAAAAGCGAGCGATCGGAGTTTTACATATCGGTACATTTAATCCCCGCCATTTCACTGAAAAAGAAACCGAGATACTGCAAATTTTTGCCAATCAAATTGCATACCATTTTTTTTACTGAAATTTTCCAAATTTCATTTTCAACTTCAACTGTTGTATTACACATAGATAAATTTTACCTGTTGAGTCAATATTAGGCTCTCGTTCAAACACTATCGATAAAACTCTTAGCCAACACAAACTTGTAAAAATACGAGTGAAAAACTTAAATACTAAATTAAATGAAAAAACTACTTTCTATTTGTATTCCAACATTTAATCGTGCTAAACAACTGAATAAACAGCTTGCTTGGCTTGCTCAAGATATTAAGGGCTTTGAAGATGATTGTGAAATTATTGTTTCTGACAATTGTTCAAATGACGAAACACAGAGTGTAATAAAAAAATGGCAGTCGGTATTGATACAAACAACATTTAAATCAAACAAACATGATGAAAATATCGGCTGTATCAGAAATATTACTTATTGCTTAAATGTTTCGACAAGTCGATTTACTTGGATAATTGGTGATGACGATTTAATCTTTAATAACACACTTGCTTACGTCATAAGTAAATTGAAAAGCATCCCAGATTTAGCATTACTATACCTAAATTTTTCCGATCTAAACAGGAAAACAGGTGAAGTGATATCAGAACACTGGTTTGATACTAATCTTGACAACAATAAAAATATTTATGATGGGAAAGTAACATTTCAGCATTGTATAGAAAAAAACTTTGGTAGCGTAATTTTTTTGACTGCTACTATATACTGCACAGAGCTAGCACAAACTGCTTTGCAAAAATGGTCAATTGGCATGGATAACTGGGGTTATTTGGCATATTTAGCTGGGTATTGTGCTGCTCAAGGAAATATTTTAGTAACTAAAAATAACTATATAGAATGTACTATGGGTGTTAGCTATTGGCAAGAAGACCCAAGAGCCTGGTTTAAAATTTTACATAAAGATATACCTGAAATTTATTTGAAACTTCAAGAAATAGGTTATCCTCATAAATTTTACAGGCAAATGATTTTAAACATTGTCAAAGAAGATTTAACAAAAAATAATTTATTCATAAGATTTAAATACTATTTATGGTGTTTTATACATTGGCCTTTATGGTCTATAAATATAATAATTTATTTTTTATTTTCTCTATTTTCAGCAATTTTCAATTACAAGTCTCTTAAAATTATTACTAATTTTAGACAATATCATACTGTTGTTAAATAATTAAGTGTTTTGTATGAAATTAGTTTTGTATTTTTATCGATTTTTAGAATATGCTATGACCAACTCTAAAAAAAATCAAATCAAAAATTTAGTCCTCTCAACTTTTATCTCATTTTTTCTACACATTAGAATTGATTAAAGTATACTAAAAATAAACCTAAACTTGCTTCTAATGAACAGTTAATTGTTAAAATTTGTAAGCATGAAAATTTTATATTTTCTTCTAGAAGAATTAGGTTTTACTTCCACGCCACAACTATTAAAGGCTGTACTGTCAATTTAATTTTTCACCAAATAGTAGCTAAAAAAAATGAAATTCATAGAGTTTTTTGAGCGTATTTACGTCATCAACCTACCCTATAGAGTAGACCGACGCCAAGCAATGGAAAAAGAACTGGAAAAAGCAAGAATACCATTTACTCCAGGGAAAGTTGAACTTTTTGCTGCAATTAGACCGGATAGTGCGGCTCCATTTGAAAAAATAGGATACAAGGGAGCATTTTTAAGTCATTTATCTGTACTAAAGCTAGCAAAAGAGCAAAATCTCAAAAATGTTTTGATCATGGAGGATGATTTAGCATTATCAGAATATTTTCCACAGTATGAGGATGTGCTGATTGAGCAACTACATCAAATGAACTGGGATATTGTCCACTTTGGATACTTTTGCGATCAAGTTATGAATCCAAATCAAAATACTTTCGGAAAACTTCAACCATTATCTATAGGAATAATTGGAGCTCATTTTTATGGGGTCAATAATAAAATATTTGACAGAGTTATTGATTTTTTTGAGTTATCACTTAAAATGCCTCTCGGTCACCCTGATTGTGGCCCAATTTCACCAGATGGAGTTTATAACCTCTTCCAATCAAAAAATCCAGATGTTGCTAGACTAATTTCAATACCAAGTTTTGGAGGGCAGCGGAGTTCGCGTAGTGATATTACTCCACAATGGTTTGATCAACTGCCTGTTCTCAAACAATTTGCAAGTTTAACGAGGACTTTGCTGAAAACTTAAAAATTGGTTTCATACGGGGTATAGACGCAAAATAGGTAGTAGACCAAGCGAGATGTCTGATAAAGAGTTACTTGATAATTCATGATGCTAATCATATGAATCTGTTTGTATTGTCAGAACTTTACCCTGGAAATAAACACGTTGGTTGGTCAGTACTTTATCCACTTGAAGAAGTACTATCATCTACCTTTAATGCTACATTCATTTACCCCTTACCCAACCATAAGATTCAGTTTCTAAAACGCTACAGACACCGAATTTTTAAGTCATGGTACAAAATTGATGACTTACCTACTCTCAATCAAGGGCCAAATATTCTTTTAGCTATTGGTTTAGGGCCTAGATTTCTTTTATCAATTCATGCTCTTAATTCTCTTCTCAAGAAATTTGACATACGAATAGGCTATATACTGGATGGTTTTTATTCATCTCATTTGGATAGAGATGTAATTCCATACTTAGATTACTTATTTGTAATTTGTGCTGATCTTGCTGATGCTATCAATAGAAGTACTAATTTAAGTACAGCATTTTTACCATTGGCAACTGATGTACTAAAATTAGGCTCAAATTCGATTCATCGTAGTATTGATATCGTCAGTTATGGCAGAACTGATCCCAAAATACATAAGTTTTTGCAGCGAAACTTCAATGAGGAGCACAATAACCGAATCTATTTGCACTCTACATTCTCTCAACCTGAGGTTTTTAATATCCAAGAACACACAAAACTGTTATTTAAGATTTTAAGTAGATCGAAAATTAGTTTATGCTTTGAAGCAAGTAATGTAGAACGTTTTCAAGGATACTCGCCAATTCTCATGCGCTGGTTTGAGTCTTGGTCATCTGGTTGTACTGTTGTAGGTAAAAAACCTTTTGGTAAAGGTGTGGCTAATTTGATAAACTGGCAAAATAGTACAATTGAAGTTCCAGATAATCCAGCAGATTGGTTGCCATTTTTTGAAGAATTATTGAGTGATAATGATACTTTGATTGCTAACTCACAGAGAAACTATCGCGAATGTCTAAATAGACACGATTGGCGCTATCGCATCAAGGATATGTTTAAAATTTTAGAGTTACCAATCAAAGATAATCTAAAGAATGAAATTGCTTTCTTAAGGCAAAAATCTATTGTGAACACCATGAAGTTTATCAATAAATAATTCTTAATTTGAAAAGGGTGCTTTTAACAAGCGCCCTTCATAATTTTGACAAATTTTGTAAACTTATTAAGTGCCTTTAGCTACTTGAGCGTGGCTATTACAGAATTGTCTTCAAGACAGATTTCAGTGCAGTTCCCCAGCTTTTTGAGATGTCATAAAATTGTTCTTGTACCTGCAAGCAAGCCTGACACTTTTGTTCATAAAATTTGCGATCGCTACATAACTTCAGTAATGCATCACCATAGCCTTCAACATCATCAGGCTGAACTTCAACAACAGCATCAGATACATATGATAAAGCCGGAATAACAGATGAAGTCACCACCGGACGAGCAGCTAAAACTCCCTCAGCAACCACCTGACAAAATCCTTCAATAAAAGCTGTTGTAGTTGGTACGATGACAATATGTGCTCTACTCAACATTTCACGCATCTTTGGTTGATTACAATAGCCATGACACACAAAAAATGAATCAACTTTAGATTGTTTAGCAGCAAAACGTAAAGTTTCTAGAGCCGATCCTGTTCCACAAATTTCAAATTTTATATCCTGCCTGCCTTCAGATAAAAAACGTTGAGCAATTTTCAGGAGATCAAATACACCTTTACATGGTTCGATGCGACCTACAAACAAAACTATAAACGGCAAATGCTGCTCACTTGGAGAAGCAATACCATCAAAAACTGCTCTACGGTACAGAGGCAGAAACTCAAAGATTGGTCGAGATTGGCTGCCAGCACACTCCTGAACCTGCTTAGAAATATCTGTTGAGGCTGCCAAAATAGCACTACATCCCCTCGCAAAAAAATGTCTATTTAGTCTCGCAATAAGTTTCTCTGTAGTTGTTAGGGGTATGTACTTACGCCATAGAGTACAGTGTAAAGAAGGTACTACTTTGACTCCTAAATAGGGTAGGATAGACAAAATAAACCAATGCGTTGTACCTTCATTCACAACTGCTACATTAGCCTTCCAAATCAAAGCAGAAGAAATCAACCCTATCCCATACCAAACTTGATTTAAGTGATACAGTATACCTGATGTATTCTTAAATTTTATTGGTCTGTGTTCAATCGTGAATTGACCATCACGTAAGAATTCTTTCTGACGAAATGATGAAATAATGTAAGCTTCTGCATTTAAAGTGCGACAGATATCATAAAACTGCCCAGAATAGGTAACACAGACTTGTGAGGGATCATCCTGTCCGTTCAGCCAATATTTGTATGTTCCGATGACATTGCCAGGCCCAGCTGCATACAGAATGCGAAGCGATTTTGAGCTTGAGTTAGCCATAAATAATTAACTTAGATAAATTCAGAAAAAATTATCTACTTAGATTCAAAATTCTCGATAATCTCAATATTTAGAAAATTAATAAACTTATATTCTGGCTACCAAAATAGTTGTATTCAAGGATGGGTAATATAAAAAATACTTGACATGGATTTTTGCAATTCAATCAACTCAACCTTATCCATGCAGCAACAGAGGAAAGCATCCTAAAAAATCAGAGCATGATGATGCACTCTTATAATGCTTCCTCAACTTGACATTCGTATACTCTTAATCAACTTCGGATCCTACTACAAAAAAATAAGAAACTAATAAGAAATGAATAAGGTTACAGAAAGTTTGTATGGTATCGAAAAAAATCAGTAAGTCATATCTTAATCAACTCAAATTTCTCCATTTTCTGCATCTAAAAAATAACTCTTAATCAAATCTTTATAAATAAATATGATAAAATAATCCGTAAGCTTTTGGTCAGAGGTTAATAATACTTGCAAAACGCTTTGGCAATTGAATTAAGATTAGATGAAGGTTGTACCTAAACATCGCTTTATTTTTGATTTTCTTTTTAAAATGGCGTGTGTGGGTTTTAGTGATAACTTCTTAAGAGTATAAGACCCTGTTGTCAAGTCTGAGTTTATACGGTCATAGCGAAAATTTCAGCTAGAAATTTCCCAAACTTTATTACCATTAGTAAATTGTGGTGCGGTAAAAACCAAAATTATGCTCTATTAATAATTTCTATTTAGTGGAGCATAGTAAATGAACAATAAACCTTTTGAGCTATTTGCAAGACTCAGTATTTGTTTTTTTAGTATTTTCTAGCAAGACAACCCAATATTTTGAGCAATTGCAAAATCAAGATGTCTTTAACGATCGCCTACTTAATAAATCAGTATCCCAAAGTCAGCCACAGCTTTATTCGCCGAGAAATCAACAGCTTGGAGAAACACGGCATCAAAATCCAACGATTTGCAATCCGTTCTTGCGGTAATGAACTGGTTGACGAAGCAGACATACAAGAGTTGGAGAAGACTCAGGTAGTTTTAGGAATCGGAAAAATAGGATTAGTTATTAGTTTAATTCGCGTTGCGATCGCAAGACCAATTCGTTTTTTACAAGCCTTATGGTTGGCACTGAGAGTTGGTTGGCGTTCCGAGCGGGGTATTTTGTATCATTTAATCTACCTAGCTGAAGCTTGCGTACTTTTAGGTTGGTGGGAAAAAGCATATGTAGAGCATGTTCATGCTCACTTCGGCACAAATTCCACCACAGTAGCAATGTTGTGTTCGGCAATGGGTGGCCCCCCTTACAGCTTTACCATTCACGGGCCTGAAGAATTTGATTGTGTCCAATCTTTATCTTTAGTAGAAAAAGTCAAACGAGCTGCTTTTGTAGTTACAGTTAGCTCCTTTGGTAAGAGCCAGTTATATCGCTGGTGCGATCGCTGCGAGTGGTCAAAAATTCATGTTGTTCATTGTGGTGTAGACGATGGATTTCTAGATACTACACCCACCTCCATACCATCAGAGCCACGCTTTGTCTGTGTTGCCAGATTGAGTCAAGCCAAGGGACATCTACTTTTATTAGATGCCGCAGCTCGGTTAGCACGCGAAGGCTTACAGTTCAAGCTGGTATTGATAGGCGACGGACTCTTGCGGAACGAAATTGAAAATGCGATCGCTCAACTTGGGCTGCAAAATTATGTTGAACTCATCGGTTGGGCTAGCAATGGAGAAGTTCGCCAACAGATCCTTGCTTCGCGAGCCATGGTATTGCCTAGTTTTGCCGAAGGTTTACCAGTAGTACTTATGGAAGCACTGGCACTATCTCGTCCAGTCATCAGCACTTATATAGCCGGGATTCCTGAGTTAGTCGAACCAGGAGTTTGCGGTTGGTTAGTACCACCTGGCTCAATCGAAGCATTAGTGACAGCAATGCGGGAGGCATTACAGTTACCGATAGAACAGCTAGAACACATGGGTAGCAAAGGTCAAAGCCGGGTCGTTCAAAAGCACAATATCGCTATTGAAGCTGGCAACTTAGCAGCACTCTTTCAATCTAGCAACGAGAATTTAAAAACCCAGGAGATTGATACTCCATCAACTGTTGACTATCTAAATAATCCTAATGTCGAGGTAAAGATGTTGCATTAAAAGCTAATAAGTCTTTCTACTGCTGAATTAACTCTCCTCAAAAAAACCATGACCTCATTAAAGAAGCTTGCCATTAGTGGTGCTGTTTGGACATTCGCTGGCTATGGAGCGAGCCAAATCTTGAGATTCGGCAGTAACTTAGTTCTAACCCGCTTACTCTTTCCAGAGTTATTCGGACTGATGGCACTGATTAATACCTTCATCATTGGCTTAAATCTGTTCTCAGACATTGGTATTGGTCAAAGCATCATCCAAAATGAGCGAGGAGATGAAACAGCTTTTCTCAATACTGCCTGGACATTACAAGTAATTCGCGGCTTTGTTTTGTGGCTATGTTGCGCTTTGATTGCTTGGCCGATTGCTAACTTTTACGGAGAACCTCAACTGTTATGGCTACTGCCAGTGGTTGGTTTGAACACCATTATCTCTGGCTTTAACTCCACTGCTCTGTTTACACTGAATCGGCACTTAGCTGTACGTAAACTAGCAATTTTTGAACTTAGCGTACAGACAATCTCCCTAACAGTGATGATTATCTGGGCTGCTTTGAGTCGGAGCATCTGGGCGCTTGTCATTGGTGGGCTAGTGAATGCTTTGCTTTGGATGATTGGAAGCCATCGATTGAATTCTGGGACACCTAACCACTTTGTCTGGGATCGAAATGCAGTCAAAGCCATATTATCTTTTGGTAAATGGATCTTTGTTTCGACAGCTCTATATTTTCTGGCTGAACAATCAGATCGGCTAATTCTTGGCAAATTAATTCCCATCGAGGTTTTAGGTGTGTATGGCATTGCTTTTGCACTTGCTGACATTCCGCGTCAGGTACTTTTGGCAATCAGTAGTAAGGTATTTTTTCCTGTGTTTTCTAAATCTGCTGACCTGCCCCGCGAAATTTTTCGTGCCAAAATCAAAAACAACCGCAAGCCTGTTCTGATTGCGATGGCATTGGGCTTGACAGTTATGGTTAGCTTCGGAGATTTCCTGATTTTGACCTTATACGACCAAAGATATATGCAAGCAAGTTGGATGTTTCCACTGTTAGCCTTTGGTATATGGCCTCGCATACTTACCCAAACAATTGATACATCTCTTTTTGCTATTGGCAAAGCTAAATATGCAGCGATCGCCAGCCTTGCCAAGTTTATTTTTATGATTATTGGCTTGCCTCTTGGGTTCCATCTTATGGGTATAGCCGGAGCTGTGATTGTAGTTGCACTCAATGACCTTCCTTTCTATGGAATAGTTACTTATGGTCTTTGGCGAGAGAAACTTGCCTGCTTAAAACAAGATATTCAGGCTACTTTTATATTTCTAACTTCACTCACTTTCATTATCTGTAGTCGCATTATTTTCGGATGGGGACTTCCCATCAAGTTACTATTTACTTCCTAGTTGTGATGAGTTGTTGAAGAAAATGACTATCTGTGAAATTTGCCATAATTCGCTTGATAACAAATCTTATGTTGTCAGAGAAATGATGTTTGGATTTAGAGATGAATTTGAATATTTTGAATGTGGACAATGTGGCTGCTTACAGATTAAAGATATACCCAATGATATTTCCAAATATTATCCTGACAATTTTTATGCGTTTCAATTACCTAGCGTTGAGAAGGAAAAAAATCTTAAAACTTTTCTCAGACGTCAGAGAATGAAATACTTAATTTCTGGAAATACTAATCTGGAGATTTTTTTAACAAAAATCTTGAGAAAAATGTATAGATTACCTATTTACAATTATTATGATTGGCTGAGAAAACTGAAATTGCCATTAACAGCAAAAATTCTAGATGTAGGTTGTGGAGTTGGCACATATCTTCTCAATATGCGAACTGATGGATTTATTAATGTTACAGGCGTAGATCCTTTCATAGAGAAAGATATTTTTTACGAAAATGGAGTCAAAATTTTAAAAAAATATCTAGATGAAATAGAAGGACAATTCGATTTAATATTTCTCAATCACTCCTTTGAACATATGCCCAAACCTTTAGCTGTACTTCAGAAACTATACAGTTTGTTAAATACTCAGGGTTATGTGGTCATTGGAATTCCCATAATTCCCTCTTTTGCTTGGCGAAAGTATGGTGTTAATTGGGTACAAATCGATGCTCCACGTCACTTCTTTATACATACAATTAGAAGTATGGAAATTTTGACAAGTCAAGCAGGCTTAAAATTTTTAGATGTCGAATATAATTCAAACTCTTATCAGTTTTGGGGCAGTGAGCAGATAATTAAGAATATACCGATAATGGATAGCTCATCTCATGCTTTTAATTCCAAAAAACCTATTTTTTCTCAAGAGCAAATGACGAGTTTTGAGAAAAAAGCTATAGAGTTAAATAGACAAAAAGATGGCGATCAAGCTAATTTTTATCTCTACAAACCCTAAGTAAATTAGCTCTTAAATTTATATTAGATAATCATACAGAGGAACAATTATGTATACAAACACAATGTTTTACATTGAAGCAGACTACTTAAACAAGTTAGCAATTAAATATCGAGAAGCTTACAATGAGGTAGAACCATTTCCACACATTGTTATCGATAACTTTTTGCCTGAGTTTATATTAGAAAGTATTCTTGATGAATTTCCAAAAGTAGATAAGATTGATTGGCAGAAATTTGATGCTTCGGCTGAAAAGAAATTAGCATCAAAAAATGAGTTACAAATGGGAGATACAACACGATTTCTGTTGTATCAATTAAATTCTTCAGTTTTTATTAATTTTTTAGAAACTCTTACAGGCATTGACGGGTTAATTCCCGATCCTCATTTTGAGGGAGGTGGACTTCATCAAATAGAAAGAGGTGGTTACTTAAAGATACATGCAGACTTTAATTGGCATAGAAAACTGCGACTGGATCGTCGATTAAATCTTTTACTTTATCTCAATCAAAATTGGCAAGAAGAATATGGTGGTCATCTAGAATTATGGGATCAGCAGATGAGCCACTGTGTAAAAAAAATATTACCAGTATTTAATCGATGCGTGATTTTCAATACAACAGACTCTTCTTATCATGGACATCCGGAACCATTAAATAGTCCGCAAGGGCAGACACGGAAATCACTGGCGCTGTATTACTACAGTAATGGACGACCGTCTACAGAAACTTCTAGTCCTCATTCAACTATGTTCCGGGTTCGTCCAGGAGAAAATCAATTACTAGAAAAAAATAAAAATTCTTTAGGTTTGGCAGCCAAAACTACTCTCAAAAAATTACTTCCTCCAATCTTGATTGATGCAGGAAAATACCTCAAGCACAAGACAAGAATATAAACTAAAGACTAGAAAAATATGAACCCTTTAGTATACGTTGTTATTTTCGGCTGGATTCCATTTGTACTTTTTCTGTTTAGGTGGATGCCAACTCAGAAAGCTGTGATTCTGAGTTTTATCATTGCGTGGCTATTCCTACCTGTAGTAAGTTTTGAACTGCCGGGAATACCAAACTATACTAAAATCGCTGCAACTTGTTACGGCATTCTACTGGCAACTATTGTTTTTGACATTAAACGCTTCAGTTCTTTTCGTTTTAGCTGGCTTGATGTACCAATGTTAGTTTGGTGCTTATGTCCTTTGCCATCATCAATGACTAACGATTTAGGTTTATATGATGGACTATCAGGCGTTTTTTACCAAGTTGTGACTTGGGGATTACCTTACTACTTAGGTAGATTATATCTCGGCACTTTAGATGGATTACGCAGGCTAGCTACTTATACTTTCATCGGTGGTTTGATTTATATTCCTCTATGTCTTTTTGAACTCCGGATGAGTCCGCAGTTGCATCGAGTGCTTTATGGCTTTCATGCACGTAGTGATTTTACCCAAACAATACGATATGGAGGATACAGACCAACAGTTTTTATGGAACATGGGCTGATGGTTGGTGCATGGATGATGGCGGCTGCACTAATTGGTATTTGGTTATGGAAAACACAGGCGCTCAAACAAGTTTGGGGTATTCCAATCAAGTGGCTTGTGATTGTATTGTTATTGGCCAATATATTAGTCAAATCTACAGGTGCAATACTTTTACTACTTGTTGGGTTGTTCATCCTTTTCTTTTCCACTAGGCTTCGTACCTCCATCTTGGTGTTAATGGTAATTGGGGCTATTTCGTTGCATCTATATTTGGGAGTGACTGGTAACTTTCCGGGAGAGCAGATAGTA
Source organism: Chlorogloeopsis sp. ULAP01 (assembly GCF_030381805.1). NCBI lineage: Bacteria > Bacillati > Cyanobacteriota > Cyanophyceae > Nostocales > Chlorogloeopsidaceae > Chlorogloeopsis > Chlorogloeopsis sp. ULAP01. The sequence goes on along the minus strand of NZ_JAUDRH010000007.1, from coordinate 329,498 downwards.
GCTGTAGTATCTACTACCCTAAATGAAGAACGTGCACAATCAGTGCAGTTTAGATTCGATAACGAAAAAATCCTCTCAGAAAGAGCGCGGGAAAAAATAGTGTTTGGCTGGGGAGGATGGGGACGAAATGAGATTTATGACAAATGGGGTAAAAGACTCACAATTACCGATAGTTTGTGGATTATTGCTTTTGGTATTAGGGGTGTAGTTGGCTTAATCGCTGTGATGGCATCGCTATTATTACCAGCGATCGCCTTCATGCAACATTACCCTGTAAGTATTTGGAATCATCCGAAAGTCGCACCAGCCGCCGCTCTTGTCTTACTTTTAATTTTGTATACGATAGACTGTCTGCTCAACGCTTTAATCAATCCAATCTACATACTCGCCTGTGGGGGTGTAGCGGGATTAATCATCAATCAAACACAAACAAAAAATCAAATAAAACCAAATTTAGTTCAGATTCGCACTCAGCGAACTTTAAGAGATTAATATTATGTCTGATGCAATTTTATTAGAGAATCTGACTCGTCTAATTGTAGTCATCCTGAATTATCGCACTCCCAGTTTGACAATTGAGTGCTTGCGTTCGTTAGTGAGCGAGGTGCGATCGCAAAAAGGTACCCGTGTCATCGTTGCTGACAATGCTTCTGGTGACGGCTCAGTTGAACAAATTCAAGCTGCAATCGATACTGAAGGTTGGGGTGAGTGGGCATCGGTGTTGCCACTAGATCGTAATGGCGGATATGCCTTTGGCAATAACGCTGCCATTCGCTTAGGGCTGCAATCTACTCATCCGCCATCCTATTTTATGTTGCTCAATCCAGATACTATCGTTCGTCCTGGTGCTCTCAAAGCTTTGCTAGATTTTATGGATGAACATCCCGATGTAGGAATTGCAGGTAGCCGCTTAGAAGATCCTGACGGTACTCCCCAATGCTCGGCTTTTCGCTTCCACACTATTTTTAGCGAACTTGATTCTGGTTTGCGTCTGGGAGTGGTATCGAAATTACTATCAAAATGGGTAGTTGCACCTCCTGTTCGTGAAGACACCTATCAAACCGATTGGGTGTGTGGAGCAGCGATGATTATCCGCCGCCAAGTCTTTGAGTCGGTGGGTTTGCTGGATGAAAAATACTTTCTGTATTTTGAAGAAGTGGACTTTTGCTTGCAGGCAAAAAAAGCAGGCTTTCCTTGCTGGCACGTTTCTGCGGCTAGAGTTATGCATTTAGCCGGGCAAAGTACAGGAGTAACTGATACTAAACGCCCACCCAAGCGTCTACCTAAATACTGGTTTGATTCGAGGCGCAGATACTTTCTCAAAAATCATGGTTTACTCTATGCTGCTGCTGCTGATGCCATTTGGTTGTTCGCTTTTATTTTGTGGAGGTGGCGAAGAGTAATTCAACGTAAGCCAGACAAAGATCCCCCCCAAATGATGATTGATTTTCTGCTCAATAGCGTGTTCTTAAAGGGTAGTCACGTATAAGTACTCAAAAAGGGGGTAGCAAGTGCCAAGCTTTGCCAGAAAAATTGGAGTAGTTGTAATTGGGCGTAATGAGGGCGATCGCTTAATCCGTAGCCTGGATTCTGTTGTCGATACAGCCTGTGCAGTAGTTTATGTTGATTCCGGCTCTACTGATGGCAGTTGTGAGGTTGCTTCTGGGTGTGGAGTTGAGGTGGTAAATCTGGATATGTCTGTGCCGTTTACTGCTGCCAGAGCTCGCAATGCTGGTTTTGAGCGACTGCGCGAAAAGTATCCACAACTAGAGTATGTCCAGTTTGTTGACGGTGACTGCGAAGTAATCGAGGGATGGATGGAAGCAGCTTGTGAAACTTTAGATGCCAACCCTGATATTGTGGCTGTGTGTGGTTGGCGGCGCGAACGTTATCCCCAAAAAAGTGTCTATAATCGCATCTGCGATGTTGAGTGGCGGATTGGCTCAGTTGGAAATATTTCTAACTTTGGCGGAGATGTGATGATTCGCGCCGTGGCATTGGCAGCTGTGGGAGGTTACAACAGCAGCGTGATTGCTGCTGAAGATGATGAGTTGAGCGTACGCTTGCGCCAAGCCAAGGGAAAAATTCTGCGTCTTGATCGCGAGAGCACTTGGCATGATGCCAATATGCATACACTGTCGCAATGGTGGCAGCGTGCCAAGCGCTGTGGTTATGGGTATGCTCAGGTTTGCTCTCTGCATGGAGAACCGCCTGAGTGCAAGTTTGTCAAAGAAGTACGACGCGCCTTGATTTGGGGAGCGATCGCACCTTTGGGCGCACTGTTACTATTGCCTTTCACCTACGGGATTTCCTTGCTAATCTTCGGGCGCTATCCACTAGCAGCACTACGGACGATTTATCAGACTCGACAACAAGGCTTCTTGTGGGCTGACAGGGTAGCTTGGGGTTTATCTTGTGGAGTATCAGTGTTTCCCGAAGCAATAGGTGTATTTAAGTTTTACCGCGATCGCCTGACTAACAAACAATTTCAAATCATCGAGTACAAAAATTCTCAAACACCTGTATTAAAAGGAAACGGGGAAAAGGGAACAGGGAACAGGATATTGGAGATAGGGATTTAAACCCCAACACAAACTTGCAACTTATAGAAGATGGGTTTTATACCCCCATAAGGGAACAGATCGAAGCAATTCAAGCAACTGGGAGATAAGTCAATGGCTGCTAGTAAAGCACATACTAATCCTGTCACTGTCGGTATTCTTGGTGCTGGTTACATTAGTGACTACCACTTCCGAGCGCTGCGCTTGCTGCCTCACCTAGAGGTGCGAGCAGTCTGCGATCTCAATAGCAGATTAGCACAACAGTTTGCTCAGGCAAAGGGGATACAGAATGTCTACAGCGATTTCGATAAGATGTTGTCCTCTGAGCAGCTGGACGTTGTTCACATTCTTACACCACCCCATATTCACTTTACAAATGCCACTCAAGCGATTGAGGCTGGCGTTGATGCCTTGATTGAAAAGCCCCTTTGCCACAAGGTTAGTTACTGTCAACAGTTACGCAAACACAGCCAAGCTGCGGGTAGAGCGATCGCTGTCAGCAATAACTTTTTGTACTTTCCAGTGTATGAAAAATTGGTATCCGACTTACGCAGTGGTAGGTTAGGACAGATTGATCAGATTGATATTGTCTGGAATAAAGAACTTGGACAACTCAAGGGCGGACCTTTTGGGGCATGGATGCTCCAGTCTCCAAAAAATATTCTCTTTGAGGTAGCTCCCCACTCATTTGTTCACCTCATCCATCTCCTCGGACAGCCCGATGAAATTTCTGTCGATGTCCATGATAAATTGGAACTACCACGCGGGCTAGAGTTTTATCGTCGCTGGGAAATTCGAGGCTGGAAGAATAATACCAGCATCCGGCTGCGGTTTTCATTCATTGATGGATATCCAGAGCATTACATCCACGTCCGTGGCACGAATGCAGTGGCAAGAGTTGACTTTGAGAACAACACTTACATCTGTCAGGAGCATACTCCTTACCTACTTGATATTGACCGTTATGCCAATGTGGTTGCAAGCGCTCGCGATTCCGTACTGCAAGCCAGTGGCACCTTAGCGAGTTTCGTATTATCAAAAATGGGTTTATCCAAAAACTCAGGCCCTTTTCCGTACAGCATTGCTCGGACAATCGAGAGTTTCTACAATTCTAGAGGAGGGATACTTGATGAAAGAATAGATCCTGCCATCAGTGAAGCTGCGGTAGCATTAGCTGAGTGGATAGCACGTGAGGCTGATTTGCCCATCTCTTATCAGATGGTATCTACCGCTAATCAATTTGCTAACACTCCCACTCCAAAATCTACGGTATTAGTAATTGGTGGTACTGGTTTCATTGGGCAAGCACTGGTTCGCCGCTTGCGTCAAGAGGGATATGGCGTCCGCGTTCTTGCCCGCAACCCTAATAGCTGCCCATCTGAATTGCACAATCTGGGAGTTGAGTTTGCCAAAGGTGACTTTGCTGATGTCAACGCGGTGGAAGCTGCACTGGATGGCGTTCGCTATGTCTATCACCTTGCACGCGGTAACGGAAAAACATGGAGCGATTACTTAGAAACTGATGTCAAGCCCACGCGCCAGGTTGCCGAGTTGTGCCTGAAACATGGTATTGAAAAGCTATTTTATGCATCTTCGATCGCAATCTACTATGCTGGAAAAAATACCTCAACAATTACGGAAAACACTGAACCTCACCAAGGCATTATGCGCGTCGCTCCCTATGCCAGATCAAAAGCAGAAAATGAGCGATCGCTACTAGAACTTCATCACAAACAAGACTTACCTGTAACAATATTTCGTCCCGGCGTTGTACTAGGGCGTGGTGGAAGTCCTTACCACTGGGGAATTGCGGCTTGGCCATATAGTTCAGTATGTAGCCTCTATGGTGATGGAAATAACCCTCTACCAATTGTGCTTGTAGATGACGTTGCTGATGCGATGGTGCGAGCGATCGAAGTACCAGGGATTGAGGGTAAGTCTTACAACCTTACTAGTACACCTTGTATCACAGCTAACGAATATCTTGATGAGTTTGAACGCCAAGCTAGCATCAAGTTACGACGCGTACCTACATCGCCCAGGAGTTCCTACATAGAGTCCCTCCTCAAATGGGCAATCAAAAGCATCGGACGCGATCCTCATGCTGCATTTCCTAGCTATGCTGATTGTGAAGGTCGTAGCTTTGCTGCTAAATTTGACTCCTCAAAAGCCGAGCATGAACTAGGTTGGACTCCAGTTCAAGATCGCGAAACAATTATTCGTGAAGGTATACAGATTCCTGTTGCAGAGTTTTTTCAATAGTAAGTAGAAGGCAGTCCCAATGAAACAAGTTTCACCGCCAGGCATGAAAAACCTCATCCCGTCCTGTCGGACACCCCTCTCCTTAGCAAGGAGAGGGGCAGGGGTGAGGTGACTTTCAAGTCAGAGGGCAGATGGCAGATGGCAGAAGGCTCTTTTTGCCTACTTTCTAAAAGTTGCCATTTTATATTTAACTATGTCTACCTACTTAGAGTATTACTTTCAGGACTTACGCAAAAACTCTCTCAAACTCTTATTCCTTCATGTTCTTTGTGTTCTACCCTGCGGGAAGCCGCTGACGCGTCTATGTGTCCTTTGTGGTTCGTTCTTTTAAATCATATTGAGGGGTAAATGTAGTAAATCATAGCGACGAATATGGCTTATGTCTTTTTTTAATGTATTAATCACCAAGTTATATCATTGTAAAAGTGTACTCAACAGGTTATACATTCAAAAGAAAATCTTGATTTATTTCTGTCTAGCTTTGCTCAGTTTTTCAACAATCCTTAGTAGTTGTTTGCCATTAAATCAACAAACGGTTGTTACTGCTAATACAGAAAAAAGTGTTGTTACTACTGTCACTGCTAGTCCCAAAAAAACCGTTGTTACTACTGTCACTGCTAGCCCTAAAAAAAGTATTGTTACTTCTACTCCAGCCTTGGGTATTGGTCTGAATGGTATTGCTGATTGGTCAACACAATTACCTTTTTTAGATGCTTTTAAATCTTCTCGGCAATGGATTACTCAATGCGTGAATACAGAACCCGGCTGTAATGGCGAATGGGATACAAATGAATACAATTTATTGAATTTAGACAAAGATGGTTGGGTTAAATCTCTGCCAGCACCTGGTGATGCTCCCAAATATACCAGAGTTAGTACTCTATTATATAGAGAAATACCAGGTCATTATCCTTCTGGAAAATATATTGTTTTTTATGAAGGTGAAGGCGCAATCTCATATGGCTTTGATGCTCAACAAGATAAAGCTGCTTCAACTTTTGGTAGAGATGTAATTAATGTAAATTCAAAAGGAGGCGGAGGTATATTAATTACGATTTCCTCTACTGATCCAAAAAAGACAGGCAACTATATTCGTAATATTCGAGTTGTCAAAGCAGAAAACCTATCCCTCTACAATCAAGGTGAAATATTTAACCCTACTTTCATAAACAAAATTAAAAACTTTAGAGCATTTCGTTTTATGGATTGGATGCAAACGAATGGCTCAAAGCAAAAAGAGTGGTTTTCTCGGCCTAAAATAACAACTGCCTCCTATGCATTAAAAGGAGTGCCACTAGAGGTAATGATTGCTCTAGCCAATCAAGTCAATGCGGAACCGTGGTTCAATATGCCGCATATGGCTACCAATGAATACATGACTAAATTTGCCCAAATTGTTAAGCAGAAACTGAACCCAAAGTTAAAGGCTTATGTAGAGTTTTCTAATGAAGTTTGGAATGGGCAATTTCCTCAAGCTGATTACGCCTTACAACAAGGAGAAGCTAGATGGGGAAAGGATAAAGAACATATTCAAATGCAATGGTACGGTATGCGTACTGCTCAAATGTGCGATATCTGGAAAAATACCTTTGACAAACAAAAGGATCGTGTAGTTTGCGTGCTGGGTAATCATACCGGATGGCAAGGGTTAGAGAATGCGGCTTTAGATTGCCAATCTTGGGTAGCCCAAGGCAATAAACCCTGTTATCAACATGGGATTGATGCTTATGCGATCGCTGGCTATTTTGGTAGAGATTTGGGTACACCAGAAAATTCTCAAAAAGTAGAGTCTTGGTTAAATGATTCAGATGGTGGTTTTGGTAAAGCAATCCAGCATCTAAAAACAGGAAAGTTACTTGAGAAATCTCAAGATAGCTTAGTAGATAATTACAACAGCTTTCTTTATCACGCCAAGGTAGCCCAAAAAAAAGGATTGAAGCTAGTTGCTTATGAAGGTGGACAACATATTGTTGGGCATTCTGGAGTAGAAAATAACGAAAAACTGACAAATTTCTTTATTGAATTAAATCGCCATCCAGCCATGTATGACTTATATTCTCAATTACTAAATAGTTGGAAAAAAGCTGGAGGTGGATTATTTATGCATTTTGTTGATATTGGCTCACCCAGTAAATGGGGCAGTTGGGGTGCTTTAGAATATTTAGAGCAAAAAAGTTCACCTAAGTACAAGGCATTAATCGACTTTAGTCAAAATCATACAAAATCATAGTTGAATACAAATAATTTTTGAGGGTAAAGTAGCTGCAAAAAATAACTAAATGATGCCATGCATATAATATCCTCATTACCAGGCTCAACCTAGTAACGAGAACTAGAGACTCTCGCTCTCTGAATCTGATGGCAAAGTTTGAGAATTTAGTAGTAGCTATGATGTTTTGTGGAATATAATAGTTGCGAGGTAAGTGTCATGACAGGGACATATTTAAATGAAATAAGTCCAAATCAAAAGACCAAAAGTTCCTCCAAATTTTTAAGGTACATACATAACTTTCGTGGCTTTGCAATTCTTACAATTGTAGCTACACATATTATTGCGTCTTTACAGTGGAGAAATGAAACAATAGAAAAATTGGCTTACATATTAATTGGGAATGGAACTGTATACTTTGTCTTTATAGCAGGCTTTCTTTTCCAATTTTTATCTTCCAAATATGAGTACAAAAAGTATCTGAGTAAAAAGCTGCAATACGTTATTTTACCTTATTTGTTTCTATCAATACCAGCTATCAAACTTTGCTTGATTGAAAAAATTTATACTCCACCAGATTGGTTTCAGTACCATTTTTCTAATTGGTCAATTCCCGGACAAATCCTGATGTATTTATTGACCGGAGCACATTTACCACCGTTCTGGTTTATTCCAATGATTACCATTTTCTATCTAATTTCACCCATACTAATATGGGTAGATAGACACCCCAAAAACTATTGGATACTTCCAATACTACTAGTAACAACTGCAATTATCCCTAGAGCACAATATAATGCTAATCCTATCCAATCATTTGTTCATTTTCTTTCTGTTTATATGATTGGTATGTTTTGCTCACGCTATCGAGACACGATATTTTCGATCCTGAAGAAGAAATATTTCTGGTTATTAATAGGCTTTGTCGTACTGACTATTTTGGAACTTACAATTACACCAAGACCGACGGCAATTAATTCATGGAGTAAACTAATTTTGTGTGTACTTATTATTTACTTTTTGTGGCTATTTGAATTACGCCTACCAAAACAGTTTCATGATATAATGGGTTTCTTAGCAGAACTGAGTTTTGGGATATATTTTCTCCACGGCTACTTTATTATTGCTTACTCTGGTGCAGCTAACAAATTTGGATTTAACCAGTTTTGGACTCAAGCCAATCCATTTACTTTTTCGTTAGTTTTCCTCCTTTCAGTGGGAGCAAGTATCGTTTCGATCCTAATTATCAAGAAGATTTTTGGGAAAAAAAGTCGATTTATTGTTGGTTGTTAGAGAAGTGACTAGTATATATCCCCGACTTCTTTAAAGAAGTCGGGATTTTAAATAGAGTAACATACCAAAACCTGTGGAAGGTGCATTACACTTCGCTAGTACACCCTACGTATTAAATCAAAATATTAAAGTTATTGCTATTTCAGCACACGACAGACAGCTGAAGATAATAAAACCATCCATAATCCATCAAATAATAGGTCAATTCCAACAAAAATTGCTAGGAATAATAAGTTCTCTGCATGAATGTAATTCCACATGATCATACCAAGAATGACACCTGTGATGCCGCTCAATAATACCCAACTCCAGTTAGGTAATGGTCGTAGCTGTAATGCCAAAGTTACCTGAAAAATACCTTTGAGTAAAATAGAAAACCCCAATGCTGATGCTACACCTTTTAGAGAGTTTTGCAGCAAGATAACTCCTACTATTAGATAAAGAATTCCTACTAATAGCTTGAGGGGAAAATTCCCAGCGTGACGAGTTTGAAAAGCGTAAATTAATAAGAAAATTCCACCAACAATAAATAACCATGCAAAAACTGATATTAAGCTTAAAGTGGTGAAGAATGGTTTACCGATCGCTACCAAACCCAAAATTATCATGACAATACCTAAAGCGATCGCCCATCCTAAATTCTTCCGTAATTCCTCTCGCACTTCAGGTGTAGTGGCAAGTCGAATTTTATTTACTCCGTAATTTTTCCGAATCTGGCTTCTGTTGTGAATAATGCCATTGTGATTAGAGTACAAAGCCCTACGTCTTGCCGCTCGTTGTTTCCGTGCCGAGGGCTTCCAAATCAAAGTAATCCCCATAGGAGTACGAAGCCTTATGTCTGGCTGATCTTTGGATCTTCTAAACATATGAATGAGTTTAGCGATCGCTCAATTAAAGCCGCTTTGCCTTATTCCCCTTTAAAAACGCGATCAAATCGTATAAATTACTAATTGCTTCACTCATGGCTTCTTGTCTCCTTCGCAAGAATTTATGTATCTCTGGCGGCTCGACAATAATCATCCCTAATAGGCTTGCCGAAAAATGTATAATCTGCTGTCTCGTATTGATAAATACGAAGTCAGAATATAAAAAGTAAAGGTAGAAAAAAAGAAAGTTTTTTATCAGTTTTGGTTTGTGCAGTTTATAATAGTTACTTCTTAAATAAAGAAATAAACTAAAAAGATAAGATATTGATAAGAGATATATAAAAAAATCACACGAAAATTCCTTAAGTATTCATCCAAGAATACTTCTATAAAAGTTTCAGAGTACAATCAAGACAATCACTCTTTTTGGTTCATCTGTCAATTTGACACCAAATTAAAATTAAAAAATGATTAAGGGCAGATAGATTTACGAAAATCCAAAACAAAAGGCTATTTCCAATTCCATTTTTCAAAATCCAAATGGTATGAGCTTAGTGCCTTTATTAAAAAAGTCTTACTATAATTGTTTTCTACTCGATTTTAAGCCATAGAGTAGCTTTACTCTGACTTGAAGTGCCATATCATAAGGTGAAGGATAATTTAATTAAATTATCTTATCTATTTTGTCTTCTTGGGAAGAATTTATCACCAATTACCACTGTGAAAAGGGACATTTAACTAAGTTACTATTAAAATACTTGGGATCTTCGGAAACTTCTGTGTCAATCCAGTCTGGTAATTCAATTTGTTGTGCTTCATCATTTAGTTCAACTTCTGCTAATATCAGACCTTTATTCACACCATCAAACTCATCTATTTCCCAAATCAAATTACCCCACTCTACTCTGTATCTGATTTTTTCTATAAAAGGGCTTTGACATAATGTTTCAAGCATTTCCTGAGCATCTTCAATCGGAATAGGATACTCAAATTCAGCTCTGGAATATTTAACACTAGGCCCTTTAATAGTTAAGTATCCTTTTTCTCCTACTATGCGTACCCGTACCGTCACTCCATCTTGCGTGGCAATATATCCTTGACGATATACACTGCCTTGAGCAAGCCCTCTCCAATCATTTCCTTTAACTAAATATTTACGCTCTATTTCTTTCGCCATTTTATGTACGCTGTGAATAGAAAATTAAATGCTGTGATAAGTTGTACTCTTAATAACAATTTAAATTTCTTACATTTTATAATCCAAAGAGGTTAATATTTAAAGTTTTTCAAACTAGCTTAAATTCTTGATGCTCAAGGTTATCTTTTACGCTTTTGTCATGTTCGGTAAATTTTGCTTGAAAACAAATATTTACAAATACTGGTTGAGTTTGAATTTGGTAATCATTACCAATGCAATTATTATTAAACCATTACAAGCACAAGTTATTCCAACAAAGCGATCGCCCTTTCAGCCCAGCGCTCAAAATCCTATCTTTCCAACCACTCCTCGGCAAACAAAACCACCTTCAACCCAACCGCTACCCGAACCTTTACCACCACAACCTCTGCCACCTCCAGAAGAATTACTCCCACCTCCAACAACACCTGCAATTCCAGAACAAACTCCTCCTGGTGCGAAAATTCCCCAAACTATTATCGTTAAAAAATTTGTAATCACAGGTAGTACTGTGTTTAGCCCGGAAGATTTCACAAAAGTTACCGAACCTTACACCAATCGTCCTATTACTTTAGCCGAGCTATTCCAGGTACGAACAGAAATTACCAATTTTTATGTAAATAGGGGATATATCACATCTGGTGCATATATTCCACCACAGAAACTCCAGGAGGGTGTAGTAGAAATCCGGGTAGTCGAAGGAGGATTGGAAGAAATTCAAGTTACAGGTACTCGTAGACTCAATCCTGGTTATGTGCGAAGTCGTCTGGCGATCGCTGCAAAAAAACCTCTAAATCGCGATCGCTTACTAGAAGCATTGCAACTATTACAACTTAACCCTCTAATTCAAAATCTATCAGCAGAACTATCAGCAGGTACAAATCCGGGGCAAAGTTTATTAGAAGTGCGAATTAAGGAAGCAGATACTTTTAACGTACAGTTAGCTTTAGATAACGGGCGATCGCCCGCGGTAGGTAGTTTTCGTCGCCAAGTACAACTAAATGAAGGTAATCTCGTCGGATGGGGCGATAGCATTAGCGCAGTTTACACTAATACTGATGGCAGCAATGCTTTTGATGTGTACTATACTCTACCTATTAACCCCCGTAATGGCACTGTATCATTTAGCTACGGAACATCTGAAAATAGAGTAATTGAAAGACCCTTCAACGTTCTCGATATTCAGTCTAACTCTAAGTACTATGAATTAACTTTTCGCCAACCGATAATCTTAACACCAACACGGGAATTTTCCTTGGGTGTAACAGCAACTCGCCGCGAAAGCGAAGCCAGCTTTTTAAATGGAGAACTTCCCTTTCCGGGATCGGGAACAGATGATGAAGGAAGAACGCGAGTTACGGCTGTACGCTTTTTTCAAGAATGGACTTCTCGCAGTAGCCAACAAGTATTTGCCTTGCGTTCCCAGTTCAGTATTGGAATCGATGCCTTGAATGCAACTATCAACGAAAATCCACCGGATGGACGTTTTGTTGCTTGGAGAGGGCAAGCACAGTGGGTACGTTTGTTAGCTCCTGATACTTTATTATTACTACGGGGTGATGTGCAACTAGCAGATCGCCCGCTTGTTCCCTTTGAACAATTTAGCTTAGGAGGTATAGAAAGTGTTCGGGGTTATCGGCAAGATGCCCTACTCTCAGATAATGCCATTTTTGCCTCAGCAGAAGTGCGAATTCCCATTGCTCGCTTGGGAGAGCGTAATAATCTTTTGCAACTAACTCCTTTTGTAGATATTGGTAACGCTTGGAACGAGTCTGGCAGAGACGATTCTCAATTAGAGCTAGATACAAATACTTTGGTATCTGTAGGATTAGGACTGCGCTTGCAACTTCAAGATTATCTTACTGCCCGCTTTGACTGGGGTATTCCTTTAGTTTCCATTTCTGGGGAAAAAGACTCATGGCAGGAAAACGGTGTGTATTTTTCGATTATTGCTAATCCTTTCTGAAGGAGTGGTTTATGTCATTAATTTTAATAAGTTTTTAATAAGTTGTGAAAGTTTGTAGTTAGGGCTTTAGCCCTTGAAATTGAGCGATAAATTGCCTACTACGAACCCCTCAGAACTAATGTTGTGAACGTAGTACTCTTCTACGCAAGTAATGAGAGGTTATAGATCCCCGATTTTTTTTAAATCGGGGATCTGAATGCCTGTAGTAAATTTTAGTTGGGTGATCGCACAGATATTTAGGAAATAAGCTCAAAACCTAAAGCTCTAATCAACTCATAATAAATAATAGAACCGCCACCAGAATTATTCTGAGTTTTTCTCTATAAAATTGTTATTTCTACAAACGTTATGCATTTAACATACTTAGACAGTAATAGCTGGCTGATTGAAATCGGGGAACAACGCGTACTACTAGATCCTTGGCTAGTTGATTCTTTAACCTTTAGTAATTTAGATTGGTTTTTCAAAGGTTTTCGGACTTCACAACGCCCGATACCAGAAAATATTGACCTGATTTTACTGTCTCAGGGATTAGAAGATCACGCTCATCCACCAACCCTCAAACAACTCAATCGCAACATTCAAGTTGTAGCTTCTCCCAATGCTGCCAAAGTAGTACACCAGTTAGGCTACACCCACATCACAACACTTGCTCACGGTCAATCCTTTATCCTCAACAATAGCGTAGAAATTAAGGCAACTACTGGCTCTCCCATTGGCCCCACTTTAGTAGAAAATGGCTATTTGCTCAAAGAGTTGCAAACTGGCTTGACTCTCTACTACGAACCACACGGATATCATTCTCCGTCGCTAAAAGATGCTGCTCCAGTAGATGTTATCATCATTCCGCTCGTTGACTTGGCCTTACCATTGGTTGGGCCGATAATTAGGGGTAGAAAAAATGCCCTAGAAGTAGCGAAGTTATTGCAACCTCAAGTCATGCTACCTACAGCAGCTGGGGGAGATGTAATGTTTGAAGGATTACTGACAAAATTCCTGCGTCAAGAGGGAAGCGTTGAGGAATTTCGCTCCTTACTTGAGAAGAACAATCTTGCCGTGCAGGTGATTGAACCATTACCAGGTGAACGCTTTGAATTGCAATTAAAAAAACGAGCATTGGCAACCTAAGTTGTCTTGAAAAAGGCAGAGGGCAGAGGAGGCAGTGCGTTGCGGAGCCACTGCGGTGGTGAGCCAGCGCGTTGGGCGGCTACCCGGAGGGTAGCCGCTTCGCGTCTAGTGCCGACTTGTAGCGACTGGCGAAAGGGTTTCCCAGCATAAAGCAAGTGGCGTCACCTGGCGTCGGGCTCCCCGCGTTGTAGCAACTGCCGTGGCAGAAGGAAAGTAGGAAAAAGGGACACGGAAGGGGAATTTTTTCTCTCCGCGTCACCGCGTCTCCCCCTCTCCCCCACTCTTTCTTGCACCCTCACAACAATCAACAACGCTCAGGATTTCAACTGGAAAATATGCAAAGCCGTAGAAATAAGTGTTAAGAAAATCATAAACCCAATGGCATCCAACATTGTTGTCACCAAAGGGCCACTCATTAAAGCTGGATCGAGCTTGAGCCGCTTTAAGCCCATTGGCAGCAAAGTACCTAGAGTTACAGCCACAAATGTATTTGTTGCCATGACGCATCCAGCAATAAGTGATACCCAACGTTCTTGGGGAGGCGCCCAAATCAAGGAAAGACAAATCATCGTCAGCCCTAAGGTTAAAGCTGTACCCATTCCTGCCATCAGTTCTTTACGGAGGATTTTGAGAGTATCCTTGGGTGTTACTTCTCCGACTCCCAGCCCGCGAATTGTGACGGTTAATGCTTGGATACCCACAGTACCACCTGTGTTGGAGAACAAGGGCATGATTACAGCTAGTACTGGCACCATCGCAATCGTAGATTGAAATGGAGCGATCGCACTTGATGCTCCTATATACAAGAGCATGATTCCCAATAACCAGGGCAGGCGCTTTTTGATTGTCACTAAAGGAGGTGACAATGCAGCTTCATCTCCATCACCAACACCTGCCAGTTTTTGAATGTCTTCTGTGGCTTCTTCTTGGAGGATATCAACCACGTCATCAATTGTGATAATACCCACCAATCGCTCTTCGCGATCAACTACAGGCAAGGCGATTAAGTCATAGCGCTGCATCAGGCGGGCGACTTCTTCTTGAGGAGTTTCTGTTCTGACTTTGACAACGCGATCGCTCGCTATATCCCCAATTAAAACATCAGGAAAAGTAAACAATAGTTGTCTTAGAGAAACAACACTGACTAACTTGCGGTTGTCGTCTGTAACGTAAGCGTAGTAAATTGTTTCTTTGTCCTGATCTTGCAGGCGAATCTTACTCAAAGCTGTACCGACAGTTAAACCTTGGCGCAACCGTACATACTCCGTTGTCATCACCCTGCCGGCGGTTCCTTCGGGATAACCGAGAATAGTTGCTGTTGCTTGCCGTTGTTCTGGGCTAAGTTCTTGCAATAACCGCTTGACGACTTTTGCAGGTAACTCATCAAATAATTCTGCCCGATCATCGGGACTCATGGTTTCTACAATTTGCACTACCTGCAAATCATGCAGAGAATTAATTAACTCTTCCTGCACCTCAGGAGGTAGATATTCAAAAACATCAGTTGCTTGATTTTTGTTGAGTAAACGAAATGCGATCGCTCGCTGTTGACTTGGTAATTGTGTAATGTAATCTCCCACGTCAACAGGTTGCAAACGATTTAAATCGCACTTCAATTGATTTAAGTCAGCAACATCAACGCCTGCATTGCGAATGTCCTGTGCGAGCATAACAACCTCCCATTGTCTCCCCTACGCTGGGAGACAAGCTCACCAGCTTAGAGGAGGATAGTACTGCCGTCTTGTGGACTTTTGTCCATAAAATCTTCAGAAACTCAACTCAATATGTTTGAGTCAAGATATCACTAAGTTAGAATCCTGACTCCTGGGTTTTTCATCGGGTATATATTAAGCTTCAGTGTTGAAATGTTGTCACATTACACACTATCAAGCTATTAACTGCCCTGATGTTTTTATCATTATTTCACTAGATTCTACTACTATTAGCACCTGTGTCAAGTTTATCTGGGGGTTCATTTTTAATCTTCACAAAGTGATAATATTTACTACTTTAGAAGTAATCTTGCTAGGAGATAAGACAGGGGATTTGAGCCATACTACTTCAATCAGAAGCATTTTCCATATTTTGCTTCAGAAATAACTTTCAAAAGTCTTCTGTAAAGTATGTAATTTCGATAACTTTTGACTTCTAAACAGAACAGAGAATAACTGCGTAATCTTTTTATCTAAATATTAGTAACTTTTTTGACTGTCTTTCTTGCGATGACGAAGAGAACGCGAATATTTAACTAGTTTTGATAATTTGTGTTGTACTTGAAACACAAACAATAATATCAATTTTGTATTTATGTTTCAATAATGTTAAGAAAACCCATGCTGGTACATATACTTCATGCTCAACAAAATATTGAGTATGATTTGGTTTTAAAAGCTAAAGGTAGTACGAATAGTTCCTACATAGATGGGATCATTGCCAGCATCATTTTCTGGATTAATTAATAAAAATGCACCCGGTGTGATAGCAATATTGTCATTGATTTGCAAACGGTAAAAGGCTTCCAAATGTAATGCGGCATCTGACTCGCGATCGCTATACTGATTATGCGTCACTCGTAGCGGTTGACCTGCAACTATCCCCAGTAAATTTCCTTCTCCTGCCAAATCTGGAAAGCCCAGCAGCACAGCCCAGGTAAAAATATCGGCTTGAGGATTGTCGCTCAAATCTTTTGCGATTGCCTGAATGTATCCAACTCGTCCACCGATTGTAAAGTTGGGACTGACATTCACTGAGGCTTCCGCTCCAAAGGAATTAGCAATGATAGCATCAGAATCATCGTCAAACGGATCGCCTGCTAACTCGCTGCTAGTACCTGTATCAAGACCATTAAATGATCGCACATATGTTAGACTGAATCGAGAAAAATCTGTTGGTTCGACGGTGACTTGAGCAACTGCGGCGTAGGGACTTTGGGCAATTCCAACTTCCGGATCGGTGGCTTGTGCGGCTATATATCCCAGTTCTAATAAAATATTGTCAGTTAGTTCATAAGCTAATCCTATACCGGGAACGCTGCCTTGCCGTCGAATCGGATTCTCGCGGGCAAAAAGAGAAACCGCTCCATCTGCGCTACCACTGAACAGAGGATTAACCGTAGTGACATAATCGCCCAAGCCACCACCCACAACACTGATGACAACAAGTGCTCGATCGCCAATTTTAGTTTCGTAGTCCAAGCGATCAACTTCGATACTGTTGCCAGTGTTGCCATCAAATCCGAGGTTTGCCATTTGGGTTCCAGTCGCATCTTCCAGCTCTGGAATATTGCGAGCTTGCAAACGCATCCGCAGTCGATCAGAGCCACTAAAGCTAGTTCTAAGTTCCAGCCGAACTCGCTCACTAAAGACAATGTTGCGCTCAATAGATTCACCACTACCGTCTGCTTTGCGATTGCCACCTACTCCAGCCAAAGCAAAAATCGCTTCACCGTTGAATCTTGTTGTGGTGGAAAACTGCTGCGCTGTGAGGTTAGCGGTTCGAGCTTCTAAATTATCCACCTTTTGCTGTATGGTTGCTAGTTCGGTTGCAAAGTCGCTTTGAAGACGTTGCACTGTAGCCAGATCGTCCGAGTGGATAGTATCAATTGTGGATTGCGCAATTTGTTGATTGAGTCGAGCCAAACAGGTAGACAAAGCGGCAGCAAATTGATAGCGATTCACAGAGCGATCGCCAGAGTAAGTTCCGTTGGGATATCCGAAAATGCATCCATATCGATTGGCTAAAGATTGTAATGCCTGAACAGCCCAATCATCAGGAGTGAGATCGGATAGCTGCGCAACAGATGGACGGTTGCTGTGACTCAGAGTTTCGCGACTGATTGGGTTTGAGGAAGACTCCACAAATTGAGTTGTTTGCTCATTGGCGATCGCTGGTGGCATACACAGGGCTAGAATTGCAGCGATCGACAAACTTACTTTTCTTATAGTCATTGCAGTTCAACAGCACAGTCACACGGATTTAAGCAATGAATTTTCCAGCCGTTGTTCACATAATTCTAAAATCGTTTCTGTGAAAGCTTGGCGATTGAGAAATTGGGTACTTAAATAGATGTGTCGGACTAGTGTCAGGGTTGTGTAAACTTCTATAGAGTGATGAAATTTTTCACCACTGAGTAGGATAAATTTGTCGGTTAAAGCGTTTTGTTGGGCGAGTAGAGCATCTGGATTGCCAAAGGAGCGTAATCCTTGTTCAATCAGGTGTCCGTTAAAGTTGCCAACATCTAAAGCTGGATCGCCGCCGGCATAGAGATCGAGATCTAGTAAATAAAGCCGCGAGCCATCTACCAAAATTTGATCTGGATAAAAGTCGCGATGAATGCCACAGAATTTAGGAGCGGCAACCGTGGTAGCAAGGCGATCGCATCTTGCCAACATTCGCTCTAATCGTTGTTCCCACTGCGGAAACTGTTGGGCGACTTTAGCAAGGCGATCGTTTAAAATATCGAGTTCATCGTTTATGGTGTGGCAACGCTGCGGTAAAATCCAGGCTTGGTGGAGTTTGTGAACCGCCTGTGCAATTCGCCGCGATAATTCTAGTCCTTCAGTTGGAGTCAGTAAGGTTGTTGCGGTGATGCCAGGGACTTTACACTGAAGCCACATCTGCCAGTCTGGAATAATACCAATTGGTTCGGGGACAGAGATACCATCTGCGCTATCGCTTTGAAAGCCATGTTCCCAAAGGATTTGTTGCAGTTGATAAGTGGACGGATTTAGTCCTTTGGCTCGGACTTTTCCAATCCATGTTGTGTGCCAAATGCGACCAGCTTGCTCCATGACTACGTCATACTCAATCAAACACCGTCGCTTTGGTTTATATCGAATCACGCGAATCGCTTGTAATTGAAATTTTTGATTGCGGTTAAACCGATAGCATAACTGAGTTTGAAATTGCTGTTGTACTTGCTGTGGAGCAAGGGCAGGCGCTAAAAAACTCAGCGTTGGATCGTTAAGGACATTGAATGGATCGCTGACAGAAACAGACATAGAAAATATTAAGCTGGACAACTAGAATGAAACCGATCAAATGGGAGTCGATTCATGAGTTGCTCAATGCGACACAGTATGGCGTCGATTTTTTCTAACCAGTCAAATTCACAATAGCGAAATGGATCAGATCCTAATCGAAGCAGTCCAATGGCGGTATAAAGTTGAATCTGATCGTCTGAAATTGGCTCAAGTGCAGCAGTACGATATCCGGCAATCAAAGCTGCTGCAATTTGTTCGCGTTGCTCGGCAGACAACACTCCCCGCAATTCATCTTGGATTAACTTAGCGATGAATGAGCCTAAATCAGTTGCCGGATCGCTGCAAACAGCACGATCGAAGTCAATAAATGTAATGTCATTTGTATTTGGACTTAATAATACTTGTTCTGCATTGAAGTCACCGTGAATAGGAAAGTTAATTGGGCGTGCATTCAGCAGCGCCGTGGAAAGTTGCACCGCGATCACTTGAATCCGATTTTTCCACTGAGGGTAAAGCCAGCTTAAATCGGAGCCAAGGATCAGCAAATTTTTGGCTTCATCACTGCGAGACAAAGAATTAAGGTGCTGGGGATGCTGTTGGTGCAGTTGAGCTAGAGCAATTCCCGTTTGCGTGATTTTTTCCCATGTCACCTTGGCAGTGCTAATTAAAGCCGATAGCGGAGAACCGTCAATCCAGGGAAAGACAAGAAACTGATCGCGACTGGAATGCCCCAATTCTGGCACGATTTGCAGTGGGGCAATTGATTCAAAAGCATTGGCATTGATTAGCGCTTGTTGATAGTTGCCACTGGTGTAGGCTTTAACGACGGCTTGCCCTTGTTCTCCAACAGAGAGTTGAGCAACGTAGCGACGTTCGGGCTTATATCGCAGCGCCCTTAAGGTGGCTTGTGATAAATCAGGGCGATCGCTCAGTAGTTTTTGCAGCCATTCCTGACGGAATTGTGGATCGAACAAGTTCGGCAATCGCTTTAGGGCGTTATCATTGGGCAACACGGAGAAAATAATGCCTTCTCGTCTGAAAACGGTGCGTCCGATGCCAAAATCTTGAATAATTCCTGGGCGTTGACTGTATTTATCTAGTTTTTTAGCGCTGGTGACGGCTTTGGCGTATGCCAACACAGTTTTTTGGGCGATCATCAATTCATAGCTAACGATACAACTTGTAGCAGGCTTGTAACGAATGTAAGTTCTTTTCACCTGACTCAAATTGACATGAGGAAACTGAGCCACTATTGCCTCAGCAAAGGCATCTGTGTCCAGCATTAGACGCAATCCTAATAGATCGATATCGCGACGAATCAAATGATAATCAGCAGGCGATAACATCAGAATTCTCCTTTGGCTGGTGACGAGAATCTTCGGAACGCTTGCGTTCCGTTGCTTGCAGACGGTATAGCGCTGCATAGCGATCATTTAATTGCATCAACTCATCATGCGTTCCCCGTTCTACCAAGCGTCCTCGTTCCAAGTAGAGAATAAAATCAGCACTGGCAGCAAGATCTAAATCGTGAACAATCAAGAAGGTTGTGCGTCCCTCAGAAAGCCGCTTTAATGCGTCTAGTACTTCTTGTTCATTCTCTTTATCTAGTCCGGTGGTGGGTTCGTCCAAAATTAAAATCGGCGCTTGACGAATGGCAGCACGAGCGATCGCGATTCTTTGTCTTTGTCCACCGGAGAGCGTTACTCCTCGTTCACCCAACACCGTGTGATAGCCTTGGGGCATATTAGTAATAAAGTCATGGGCATTGGCTAGTTTTGCGGCGGCGATCGCCTCTTCCTCAGTGGCAGTAGGTGAACCATAGGCGATGTTGTCCCACACACTAGCAGCAAACAGCAGACTATCTTGCAACACTACACTAATTTGCGCCCGTAGTGATTCTAGGGTGTAATTGCGAATATCCTGGCCATCAATTAAAATGCTACCTTTGCTGGGATCGTAGAGCCGCAACAGCAGGTTGGCTAACGTAGATTTACCACTGCCGGAATGTCCGACAATTGCCACTCGTTGTCCGGGTTGCACCACAAAGTCAATGCCTTGCAGCACCGGATGTCCTGATTTGTAGGCAAAACTCACTTGCGCAAACTCGACAGATCCAGCAAAGTGGGAAGCGGGTTTAGCTCCGGGCAGATCGTAGACTTCAGGCGTTTGATCGAGCAAATCGAGGATGCGATCGCCCGCAGCTGAGGCTTTTGCCAATCGTCCGGTATATTTGGCAAAATCGCGCACGGGTTTGAAGGCGTTTTTTAGATAGGTGAGAAACACCAACAAATCGCCCGGTGTGAGAGCATTGCTCAATACTAGTTCTGCTCCACGCCACAGTACCAGGGCGGTTGCACCTCCAATCAGCACATCTACTGTCCGCTCCAGGTTTGCTGCTAGTCGCTTGACTTTTACGCCTTCTTTCAGACTCTTTTTATTTTGTCCAGTGAAGACAGACGCAAACTTATCCTGCAACGATAACGCTTGCACAATTTTGATGGCAGCCATCGACTCAGCAGTAGTAGCTGCCATTGCTCCTTCGCGGCGACGCTGTTGCCTAGAAACTTCTCGGATGCGACGAGTCAGCCGAATTGTGGAGAACCAAAATAGGGGAATCATTGCCAGCGTTAACAGGGCAAGTTGAACATTCAGCCAGAACATGACGGCGATCATGCCCACCAAAATGAGAGAATTGGCAAGTAGGGGCAGCAATGCCGTCACAGCAATTTCCTGAAGTAAGCCTACATCACTGATGACGCGCAATGTCAAATCACCACTGCGAGCGTTATTGTGGAACGAGAGGGAGAGGGTTTGGAGATGGCAATAAAGCACACTGCGAACTTCAGTCAGAACACGATTGCCTACCAATGCAAAACCCACCGTATTCCAATAGGCGGCGATGCCTCTTAATCCAGTAATGGCGAACACGGCGATCGCCGATCCAATCAGCAGCGTTCGCGTATTTAGCACCTCAACCAGGAAAGGAAAATTACTCAACCCTCCGTTTGATTGCTCTGCAAAAATTTCATCAAAGACAAACTTGAGCGGTAAAGGTTCTAACAACCGCAACCCGATTTCGCAGAATAGTGCCAGCATCGAAATTACAATCAGCATCTGCTGTTTGCGGATGTAGGGCGAAAACCGTTGTACAATCCGCCAAAGCCCCGGTATAACCTCTTTCAGCTTTTGGGGACGGCTCATCAGGCGCTTACCTCCAGCTTGCTCACTTGTGCTGTGAGGCTTAAAATCCTCTCTACGGATTGTTCCCAGGTGTGCGATCGCAACACGGTGGCACGGGCATTTTGTCCCAGTTGAGTCCGTAACCAAGGATGTTGCCACAGATGATCTAACCAATTTGTTAACTGCTGGCTATTGCCTGGCTCATACAATATGCCATTGACGCCATCGTTAATCAGCGCTTGGAGTTGCCCAATCCGACTGGCTACCACCGGTAAGCCTGCCGCCATGTACTCATAAACCTTAAGCGGCGAGAAATAGAAATTCGGATCGTTAGGATAGGGTGCAACAGCGACATCCATTGAAGCAAGCAATCCTGGCACGTCGGATGGCAGTACTTTGCCGGTAAACTCCACCGCATCCCGAATCCCAGCATAGATGAAATCGGCTTCCAGTTGCGATCGCTCCGGCCCATCACCGACAATTAACAGACGCGTGTGAGGATGGTGATCGTGTAATTGAGCAAAGGCATTTACCAGTGTTGGTAAGCCGTGCCAAGGCTTCATAGTGCCGACAAAGCCGATTGTAAAGTTGTTGCTCGGTAAAGCAGGGGATTGATGTAGGGGGAAGCGCTCCGGGTTAACGCCATTGGGAACGATATGCACTTTGCCTTGAGTCTGGGGATAACGCCGGAGATAATCCGCAACGCCCTCTGAAACTGCGATTATTACTGTCGCTGTACTAAACACGCGCCGAGCAACTGCTTCTGCCTCCTGCCAATGAATTAAACTCCGATGTGTTGCCTGTTCTTCAATTAGTGGCGCATTCACCTCCAGCACCCCAGGAATACCCTGAGTGTGAGCATATTGCATCGCTGTGAAACTCCACAGAGAATAGCGTTCATAAACTAGATCGAATCGTCCCGCTTGTTCTAGAGCCAGCCGTAAATCTAGGTTATGGGCTAACAGCGCTTGTTCTCGCAAGGCGCGATCACCGGTGGGTGGTTTGGGCAGTTTGTGTATTTTTACAGACGCCAAATCAGAGGGGGGATTGCCTCCCCAACGTACAGCAAACAATTCTATCTGATGTCCTTGTTGGATCAGAGTGCGGATGACTTCCTGAACATGAATCGAACATCCTTTACAGCCAAATACCGGAATTCCTGGATCGGCACAAATATAAGCAATTCGCATTCCCCTACCTCCTAAGCTGCAACCGTATTCACCGACGCAGCAGCACGAAATACCGTTCGCAGTTGAGCCGCATTGCGGTGAATATCAAATTCTTGTTCAATTAGTTGTCTGGCTTGGGTTGCCAGCCGCACTCGCAAATCAGGATTTTGCAACAGTTGGGCGATCGCATCTGCCAGGGCAAACGGATTGTGTTGTGGCACCATTAATCCTGTTTCTTGGTGACGCAGTACTTCTGGAATTCCAGTCAAATCTGTGGAAATGCACGGCGTTCCCAATGCCATTGCTTCTAGTAAGACTGTCGGTAAACCATCTCGATTACTGTCTGCTGCCACCACACAGGGAGCGGCAAAAACAGCAGCCGACTTTACCAGTTCTACCACTTCGCCCTGCGGACGCAGACCAATCAATTTCACCTTCTGTTGTAATCCCAATGTCTCAATTTGAGTGTGCAAATCAGCTTCCTGCTCGCCCGCTCCCACAATTTCACAGGTGAAGGAAATGTCGCGCTCAACCAAAACTTTACAGGCATCAATCAACACTGCAAATCCTTTCTTCTCCACCAATCGTCCCACTGCCACGATTTTGTGAGGACGATGCTGCGCAGATGTAAACGGAAATCGCTGCAAATCTAAGCCGTTATAAATACGCTGCACTTTTTTGGCTGCTGCACCATAAGTTTGCTGAAGATAGTGCAGATTGTAGTCGCTGACGGTGATTGCTGCTGTGGCATCAGTCAATTTGCGTTCATATTCCGCCGGAACAACGCTTTCATGAAAGATATCTTTGGCGTGCGTAGTAAAGGTATAGGGAATTTCTGCAAAATGACTTGCCAAGCGTGCTACAACTGTCGCTGATGTCGCAAAGTGGGCGTGTAAGTGGGTGAAGTTTTGTTGTCGAGCAATACAGGCAAGCTGAATCGCTTTATGCACTCGATGCACATCTTCGCCTTGGGCTAATTCCAGCTTGTTCCACAAATTGGGAAGGATTTGACTAGCTGCTTCTAAAAGGCTCCACAGGGTACTGCCCCTGAGATCGTGGGAAAATAAATAGGTAACAGGCGATCGCACCTGAGCAATAATGTCTTGAAAATGTCCATCTAAGGGAGGATGGAGCGCAAAAATTTGTATGTTTAAACCAGCCGCTTCGTGTGCCAGAATTTCAGAAACAACAAAGGTTTCAGAATAGCGGGGATATCGCTTGAGCACATATCCCACTTTGGCAGCATCGGCAACAGATATAAATTTATTCATCCTTGCTTTTATGAAACGCGACAAACAACAGATTTTGATTGAACAGTTGAATTGGTTAATACTTCCATAACCAGTTCTGGCAATCGATTTAAACCGTTCAGATCAATTGGCGTTCGCGTTTTTGATGAAGGAGCTTGGCATTGTCTTAGCCAATTCGCAATCGCATTGGGAGTGAGATGATCCGGGTGTAATACATCAATCCAGCCAAGTTCTTGCAACCGTTTGGCGCGAATCCATTGTTCTAATCGAGGGGTGACGCGGGGAACAATTAGCGATCGCTTGCCAAATGACAGCAGTTCGCAGGTGGTATTATAGCCACCCATCGACACCACACAATCTGCCTGACTCAGCAGTTGCGTCGGTTCTTGCAGATATTCTAGAACGCGCAAGCGAGGATGCATCTTGACGTGATTGTAAAGTAGCTGCCGGATATTCGACGGCATGAATGGGCCAGTTAAAATTACTCCATTCATATCTGAAGGCAGTGTCGCTTGAGCAAACATCTGCCCCAAAAGTGCTCCGTCTTGTCCGCCGCCCACCAAACACAACGCCAGTTTACCGGGAGGTAATTTCAACTGCTCCAGCACATTCTCAGTAGAGTCTACATATTGGAGGCGATGACACTGGTTGAAATAGCCTGCATAGCGAACTTTGGCGGCAATTTCCGGCGAGAAACGATATTTCTGAATCGGATCAAACACGTCCGGGTCGCCATAGACCCAAACGGCATCATAATACTTAAGAATGGCTTCTTCATTGCGGGCGCGTCGCCATTCACGTTGAACCACTCTGGGTTCATCTAAAACATCTCGCAGCCCTAAAACACAGCGAGTTTGCCCTTGGGTACATAATTGCTCTAGAGTCGGATTGAGTTCTCGGACAGCGCCGCGTGGCACATTGTCCACGACGAAGAGATCTGGGGCAAAAGTTCCGATCGCAGCTTGAATTACCTGTGAGCGAATCGCAATCAACTCTTGCAGCGATACCTCTAACCGCCGAGGTTGATAATGTCCATCGACCTCTTTTTGTAGTGCAGGCAAGGACAAATAATCAACGTTGGCAGGCAGGTTAACACTACGTCCCTCCTCCATACCGCTAATTAAAAGAATTGACGAATGGGGGAGCGATCGCGCCAAGGTTTGAGCAATGAGCAGATTACGCCGTTTGTGTCCTAAGCCCATCGTGTCATGGGAATAAAGAGCAATTTTCAAGGGATGCGGTTGTGGCTTTACCCCCTGCGATTGCACAATTTGCCCACAATCAACCAATCGACTGTGGACGCCTTCTTCATTTGATTTAGGCGGTGGCATTTCACTACACTTGATAGTTTTGTTATATCTGATGTGCAATTTCATCACTTCAGTATCCTGAAAAAATGAGTAATATCACTTGCACACGCGACAAAGCAGGTATTTCCTTTTCAAGGGAATAGAAAAACCTAAGCAATCTACCGACTCTAGATGCTTTGAAATAAAATGTAAGTATTTAGTAAAGATGAGATTAAGTAGAGGTTAAAAAAAATTGCTCTGTGTTGCATGAAACTTTGATAAGAAAACATGAGAAAACTTTCATTTTTCAAAGAAATCTCATCTCAAAATAGCCGCCTTACAAGGTTAAGAACCCACCTTCAGATAGCCTCAATCAAGAAGGTTATACCAAATGGCGTAGGGAGTCTTGTTTCAAAATTCTGCACAAGCCTAGTAATTAATGGTTTTAGTCCACAATCCAAAATTGGTATTACACTTGCAGCCGATAGCCCATGCCTCTAACAGTTTTAATTAATCCCCGTCCTATTTTTTTCCTCAAATAGCCCACATACACATCAACGATATTGGAAGTGGGATCGTAGTCGTAGCCCCACACCTGATCTAATAAGTCTTCTCGTGTCCACACTTGCCCGGGTTGACGCGCCAGTATCTCTAGTAGCGTAAACTCACGGGTGGATAGCTCGATGGGTTTTTCCTTAAATTGAACCTTGCGCTGCCGCAGATCGAGGACTAAATCTCCTGCTCTTAACACAGTTTTTTCTGATGTGCGTGGTGATCGCTGATGCCGCAGTTGTACACGGATACGAGCAATTAGCTCCTCCAACGAAAAAGGCTTGGTTAAGTAATCATCTGCCCCGGCTTCCAAGGCTTTAACCTTATCTTTAATATCTTGAATGACGGTGAGAATAATAATGGGCAGAGATTCTCCACGCCCTCGCAACTCTTGAATCACCAGTGTTCCATGCTTGGCTGGTAAACCCAAATCGAGAATCAACAGTTCAAAATCATCACTTCGAGCCAAATAAGCTGCCTTCACTCCATCATCTGCGACAGTGGTGGTAAAGCCATGAGCTTGTAAGCCTTTCTGTAAAAAAGCAGCTATTCGCGGTTCATCTTCTGCAATCAAAATTCGAGTCATCGAGCGAGCGTATCTTGCGGTGGATCGAGGGGAAGAATGAGACTAAATCGCGAGCCTTTGCCAAGTTCACTAGTGACTGTTATTTGTCCCCCATGTGCTTGTGCGATCGTCTTCACAATCGACAAACCCAAACCAGCCCCTTTTGATTTACGACGGCTAGTGGTTGCACGGGCAAAACGTTGGAAAATTCGCACTTGATCGGCTGGAGTAATACCAATTCCAGTGTCCTTTACCCAAAAACATACTCCATCTCCAACTAACTGTGAACCAATTTCAATGACATCATCAACATTCGTGTGTTCCACAGCATTTTGTACCAAATTCATCACCGCCTGAGTAATGCGTTGCCTGTCTGCTACAATCCGAATGGAGGCGACTGTCGCAAGCTGCCAATTTCGTGAAGCCAGGGCTGTTGCTTTAGCAAATAATTCTTGCGTGAGTTTCCTTAGATCTAATAATTCTAAGTTCAAAAAATCCGGTCGTTCTGCTCTGGCAAGAAACAACAAATCATTGACTAATCGGCTCATGCGATTTAGTTCGTCGTGAATTAAATCTAGAGTTTCATAGTGTTCTGCTAATGATTGCCCCAGTACTTCCAAATTGCCGCGAATTACCGTAATCGGGGTTTGCAGCTCATGACTGGCATCATTAATAAATTCACGCTGACTGGCAAATGAAGCTTGTAATCGATCCAGCATTT
Source organism: Chlorogloeopsis sp. ULAP01 (assembly GCF_030381805.1). Classification (NCBI taxonomy): domain Bacteria; kingdom Bacillati; phylum Cyanobacteriota; class Cyanophyceae; order Nostocales; family Chlorogloeopsidaceae; genus Chlorogloeopsis; species Chlorogloeopsis sp. ULAP01. The sequence goes on along the minus strand of NZ_JAUDRH010000007.1, from coordinate 302,328 downwards.
CGTTAAACATAGCGCTTAACTCAGCAATCTCATCTACCCCTTTGATTGGAATCCGACGATCTAGCGACTGATCAAAATCTTTAATTGAACGCGCAGTATCTGTCAATAACTCCAAGGGAGATAGCACCCGTCCAATCGCAATCCATGCTAAAATCAGCGCGATTAGCAGTATACTAACTATTACCTGAGCTGCTACCAATACAGCTCGATCAATTTCTCTTTTTTGATTGCTCAAAGAATTCGCCACCACAAACACACTCTGCTCTGTTCTCGATTTTTTAATCGGATGAGCTAAATATAAAATCGTTTCTCTACCTATAGATACTTGACCGTATGTAAGGCGCTCAACTTGACCTAGCGATCGCAGTAAATTGGTGTCTGTACTCAATGCACTTGGTAAGGCAATGGGACTAGTTTGATAGACTTCACCATTCAACAATGTAATAAAGAATTCATCATCTTCAGGCACGCTGCGGGACATAAATACATCAAAAATTGCCGCCACATTATCGCCAAATGGTTCTCCTGTCGCGGGGTTGCGTCCATTTACTAGTCGTTGAATCTCTTCGACTTCTTGCTCAAGCGATCGTTGTACTCTTTGCAACAACTGTGTAAACAAAATTTGCCGAATCGCAAAGATAGAAATAACCGTTGAAAGAGAAATCAGAACAACTAACCAAACTAAAATTCGCGTCCGTGCGCCAAGAAAAAATTTGCGCCATCTCATGGCTAAACTTGATTTTGCAGCAAACATTAACGAACAGCGACTACAAAATTATTTTTTATTATAAATAAGCAATCAGGACAATAAATACATTCAGAATTAAAAATTATCACTTGCAAATTATTACTCTAATTAGCCGATAACCTTATTAAGCGTACCATCGGCATATAATTCTAGTGGTACTAACTCAGTTTTGCCATTTACTTTAATTCGAGAGTATACAAGTTTTATCAACGGTGATTGATTGTGATTGTAACGCAAAGACATAATAATTCTCCTGGTTTATCTTTGATTTATATTTAAGTTTTGAGTGCTTAAAATGCGCTGAATAATTTGTGGTTTATCTTGTACTTTTAAAAAGTTACTATTTGTATCAATCATGAATAGCGATATAAATTAAAAAGTAAAAAAATATACAAAAACAATAGGATAATTTGAATAGATTTACGAAAGTAATGAGGTGCTAGCAAGCAATGATTAACAATATAGCCATGAACACGAGATAATAAGAAACTCACCCCTAACCTAAACTGCTATGTAATTAACGATTACAAAACTAGTTCTAACTTTGCCTTACATCATTCACTTCATAGCTACGGGCTAAAATTCCGCAATCCGCTTTCGAGTTAAATCATGAAAACCGCCTCCCAATTACAAGCTCGTTTAGAGTTTTATTATCAGCAAATAAAGACAATCATCTTGGCGCGTCAAAATCCAATTACTGGTTTGCTACCTGCCAGTACAGCAATTACAGCCCACGGTGATTACACAGATGCTTGGGTGCGTGATAACGTTTACAGCATTTTGGCAGTTTGGGGATTGGCGCTAGCATACCGCAAGGTGGATGAAGACAAAGGACGAACTTACGAGTTAGAGCACAGTATTGTTAAACTGATGCGGGGCTTGCTGTTCGCAATGATGCGACAAGCGCACAAAGTAGAGCGATTTAAACACACCCAATCACCCTTGGATGCATTACACGCCAAGTACAACACCACAACTGGGGATATCGTTGTCGGTGATGGAGAATGGGGGCATTTGCAACTTGATGCTACATCAATATATTTACTGATGTTGGCACAAATGACCTCATCCGGATTGCACATAATTTACACCCTTGATGAAGTAAACTTCATCCAAAATTTGGTTTACTACATCGGAAGAGCTTATCGCACTCCAGATTACGGAATTTGGGAGCGGGGTAACAAAATCAATCATGGAAGTGCAGAACTAAACGCCAGTTCCATAGGCATGGCAAAAGCTGCTTTAGAAGCAATTAATGGACTGGATTTATTTGGTGTGCGCGGTAGTCATGCATCGGTAATTCACGTGTTACCCGATGAAATTGCTCGTGCCAGAATCACTCTAGAATCCTTATTACCTAGAGAATCTGCTTCTAAAGAAATTGACGCGGCACTATTGAGCGTGATTAGTTTTCCGGCGTTTGCAGTTGAGGATGTGCAATTGCGCGATCGCACCCGCAATGACATTATCACTAAACTTGAAGGCAAATACGGCTGCAAGCGTTTTTTGCGCGACGGGCATCAAACCGTTTTAGAAGACACCAAGCGCCTCCACTACGAACCTTGGGAACTCAAACAATT